>DBEYTJ010000026.1:0-8519 GCA_048181065.1 Collinsella sp. | reverse complement strand
GTGCTGTTTATCCGCGACGGCAAGATCTTCACCGAGCTGCGCCGCGGCGACACCGACCGCCGAGAGTTCTTCGACCGCATTATGGAGGTCGTTGCCATGATGGGCGGTGAGGGCTCCGATGCTCTGTAAACTCGCTTGGGGCAACGTCCGCCGCGCCGGCCGCGACTACCTCGTCTACCTTTTGACGCTCACCCTGGGCGTCACGGTCTTCTATGCCTTTAACACCATCTCGATGCAGGTCGACATCGCCGGCATCGATGAAAAGGGCCTGGCGCAGGTTATGGGTAGCATGCTCGGCAACCTGACGTACTTTTTGGCCGGTGTCATGGCCTTTTTAATGGTGTATGCCAATAACTTCATCATGAAACGCCGCAAGAAGGAGTTTGGCCTGTACCAGGTGCTCGGCATGGGGCGCGGGCGCGTCGCCACGATCATGGCGCTCGAGACGGTGATTGTCTCGGTCGTGGCCTTTGTCGCCGGCATTGTGCTGGGTGTGGGACTCTCCCAGCTCATGACGTTCTTTACGGCCTCGCTCTTTAAGACACAAATCGCCAATTTCCACTTCTTTTTCTCGGTGCATGCGTTCAATCTGACCCTTGCCTGCATGCTCGTAATGTTTGTGCTCACGCTGCTGCTGAACCTTCGCGCCGTGCGTCGTACTAAACTCATCGAGCTTATGGGTGCCGAGCGTCGCAACGAAAGCATCAAGACACGCAACCCCTGGATCGCGATTGCCATCTTTGCCGTGGGCGTGGCGCTTGTGGGCGTGGCCTATTACCGTCTGCTACGTGATGGGTTCCCGCTAACCGCGACGGACAGCAAGCTGCAAGAGGCCATGAACCAGTTTGGTATTACAACCGCTATGGTTACCGTGGGCACCTTTGCCCTGTTCTGGGGACTCTCGGGCATGCTCATTAAGCTGCTGCAGAGCCTGCGCAGCGTGTATTGGCGCGGCCTCAATATGTTTACCGTGCGCCAGCTTGCGGCCAAGGTCAACACGGTGTGCTTTTCGATGGGCGTCATCGCGATGCTCCTGTTTTTGGCCATCACCTCGGTGACGTGCGGTATGTCGATTGCCAACGTGATGAACGAAAACCTGGAGCGCTATAACCCTGTTGACGTGTCTCAGACGTATGCCTATTACACGCCCGATACGCTCGACTACTACAAAGAGTATGTCAATCCGTCTGAAGCCGATCGCATGGTGCTGGCCGATAGTACGGTCGATTTGTACCCCGCATGGCACGGTAAGGGCAAGTCGGCGGGCAACAACGACGAGACCGGCAAGAAGGTCAATATCGCCGATGTTGCCGGTGAGCATGTGCAGATCGATTCATATCTGAGTTACCCAGTTGGCGGCTCGAATCCTTCGGTGACCCCAAGTGAGATGTGCAAGATCATGGGCGAAAAGCTTCCCAAGGCGTTCGGGGGTAGCAATGCCGATGCGATGGGTCTGTATGTGACGCCGGCGAGTCAGTACAACAAACTGCGTCAGATGATGGGCGAGGAGCCGGTGCACATCGGTCACGACCAGTATCTGCTCACGTGTGATATGGGCGGCGAGCTGGTCGACCTGTACACCAAGTATATGGCTGGCGGCCATGCCCTTACCTTGGGCGAGCATGAGCTCAAGCCCGCAACCGATAAGTCGGACGAGGACACGGCGGCCATCGCCAACTCGGCGATGGGCAGTAATCCGGGTACCGTCGTCGTTGCCGACGAGCTGTTGTCCCAAATTAATCTGCAGCCGTATTCCAGTAGCCTGCTCGTTAACTACAAACAGGGGATGGATACGACCGAGGCAGACGAGAGCATTGAATACACTGTGCTCGACAATCTGCTCGTTGACGGCAAGGAGCCGGGATCGTGGGGAATCTTCATCACACGCTCCGAGATGTACACGCAAGCAGCGCAAATGAACGGTCTTATTAGCTACCTAGCCATCTACATCGGCTTTGTATTGGTCGTTGCATGCGCGGCGATTCTGTCGATCCAGCAACTCTCCAACGTGGCCGACGGCAGCCGCAGCTATCGTGTGCTGGCACAGATCGGCTGCGACGACCGCCAGATTCGCCATTCGGTGATGGCGCAGCAGGCGGTATTCTTCCTGTTCCCGCTGGCAGTGGGCCTGGCGCACTCCTTTGTGGCACTTAAGGTGATTATCGAGCTGGTGAGCATATTCGGAAATATGAGCATCGGCGGCACTGTGGGCCTCACCTGTGCAATCTTCCTGGCAGCATACGGTGGCTACTTCCTGGTGACGTACCTCATGAGCACCGGAATGGTGCGAGCTGCCATAGCCACCCGCTACAGCGAGTAACAAGCGGGCAAAACCGTCGCAAAATTAGAGGCGTATGACCGCCGCGAAGGGACCAGGGGCCCTTTCGCGGCGGTTTTTGCCAATCTGGTGCGTCTCAGATACAAGTGAGTAGACTTTTTTGAACCTGCCGAGCACATCGCGACAAATGATCTATAAAACTGCAGGTCAGAGCTGTGGCGTTTTAGGGCGTGCTCGGCCTTCTGCAAAAAGCCTACTCACTTGGTTTTTCTGCTAGAAGACCGCCACGAGGGAAGGCAACTCTCCCGGGTAGTCGTTGGGGACGTCCCCAACGGCTACCCAAGGAGTGTCCCAAACCGCCGGCAGAAAAGGAGCGTCCCTAACTGCCACATCCGGAGCAAGATAACGCCGCAGGTAGAGGACGGACAGCGAGCGGGTCGCATTTGAGACAAGGTGACGTGAAACGAAAGGGCGCTGACCTTCTGGTCGCGCCCTTGAAGTTGAACGTCAGATTGTCCAAATGCGGCCCGCGCAGCGTCGAGCCGTTACGGCGTTTGGTAAAACGCCGTAACCTACACCCGTTCCGCGATCTCGTGGATGAGGTAATCGGTCTTTTCCCAGCCCAGGCACGGGTCGGTGATCGACTTGCCAAAGACACCGCCGTCGACCGGCTGGTTGCCGTCCTCCAGGTAGGACTCGATCATAAAGCCCTTGACCAGCTTGGAGATGGACTCGTTGCGGCGGCAGCTGTCGAGCACCTCCTTGCAAATGCGATACTGCTCCAGCGGACGCTTGCCCGAGTTGTCATGGTTGCAGTCGATGACCGCTGCCGGATTGGCATAGCCGGCGTGCTCGGTATAGCGCTCGGCCAGGCGCTCCAGGTGCTCGTAGTGGTAATTGGGGTAGGTGCGCCCATCGAGACCGATGTAGCCACGCATAACGGCGTGCGCGAGCGGATTACCGTCGCACTCGACCTCCCAGTTGCGGAAGATGAAGCTCTGGTGCGCCTGCGCGGCGTAAATGGAGTTGAGCATAACGGTGGTAGAGCCGGCAGTGGGATTCTTCATGCCGACGGGTACCGAAATGCCGCTCGACACCAGGCGATGCTCTTGGTTCTCGACTGAGCGTGCGCCCACGGCAACATAGCTCAGCAGGTCAACGAGGTACTGGTAGTTTGACGGATAGAGCATCTCGTCGGCGGTGAAGAAGCCCGTTTCCTCAATAACGCGCAGGTGCATATGGCGGATGGCCTTGACACCCTCGAGCAGGTCGTCGGGAGCCTCGGGGTTGGGGTTGTGCAGCAGTCCCTTGTAGCCGGTGCCCTTGGTACGCGGCTTATTGGTGTAGACGCGCGGAATGATGACGAGCTTGTCCTTGACCTCCTCGGCGGTCTTGGCCAGTCGGTTCATGTACTCAAGCACTGAATCCTCGCGGTCGGCAGAGCACGGGCCGATGATGAGCACCTTACGTGCGTCCTCGCCGGTAAAGACTTTGGCGACCTCGGCGTCAAATGCCTGCTTTTTGGCGGTAAGCTCGGCAGAAAGCGGCATTTCCTCGCGGATCTCCATGGGGATCGGCAGCCTGCGTTTGAATTCCATGGCCATAGGGGTCTCCTCAATCTATAGAAAGAGCAAAAAGCGTATTGTCGAATGCACGGCATTATCCGCTGTCGCACGCTAAAGTGCAAGCCCTCGTCACCCCAAAACCTGCCAAAAAGGGACAGGTTTATTTTGGCAGGTTTTATCTGGGTAAACGTTGGCGAATGCCGGGAGGGAGCGGCGCCGCGCGGGACCCTAAGGCTGTTGTCAGTTCCCCAGGAAATACCCTGTGGGCAAAAAATGCCAAATATGAGTACGGTTGCTATCTTAGTATCATATTGCCTTCGCAAAATAATAGACATAACAGCAAAATATGTTTATTAACGCAAACACATATAAGTCCGCTATAGGGCTGTTTGATCAATTTAGGGACGCGTGTAAGCCGTGAAAACGGCATTTGGGGCTGTTTTGGCTGTTACTAAAAAAGTAACATTACTCATATTTGCCCTTTTTTGCCCACGGGGCCTCGAAGGGGCTGCCAATCAGGTTCCAGGGGAGGTGGTTCGAGGGCCGCAGAGCAAAAAAACGGGGGCGCAGGTTGTCCTGCGCCCCCGTTTTCTGGGCATTGCGGTTGTTTGTCGCCGGTTGTTACGCCGCCTCGTCGAACTGCGAGTTGTACAGGTCGGCGTAGAAGCCGCCTTGGGCGAGTAACTCGTCGTGCGTGCCCTTCTCGACGATGTCGCCGTCGCGAATTACCAAGATCACGTCGGCGTTGCGGATCGTGGACAGGCGGTGCGCGATGACAAAGCTTGTACGGCCCTGCATCAGCGCATCCATGGCGCGCTGAATGAGTTCCTCGGTGCGGGTATCGACGTTGGAGGTCGCCTCGTCCAGAATCAGCGCCGGGCGGTCGGCCAAAATGGCACGGGCGATGGTCACGAGCTGGCGCTGACCCTGCGACAGGTTAGTGCCCTCCTCGTTGATCATAAAGTCGTAGCCACCGGCGAGCGTGTGAATAAAGTGATCACAGCGCGCTGCGCGTGCAGCGGCTTCGACCTCGGCATCGCTCGCATCGGGGCGTCCGTAACGTATGTTCTCGCGGATGGTGCCGTTAAACAGCCAGGTATCCTGCAGCACCATGGCAAACTCGCCGCGCAGCGCCGCGCGGTCCCAGTCGCGCACGTCGACGCCCTCGACGCGCAGCGAACCGCCGTCCACATCGTAGAAGCGCTGCAGCAGCTTAATGAGCGTGGTCTTGCCGGCGCCGGTAGGACCGACGATGGCGATGGTCTGGCCGGGCTGCGCCTCGCAGCTAAAGTCGTGGATGATGGTCTTGTCGGGCGTGTAGCCAAACTTGACATGGTCAAACTCCACGTGGCCGGGGCGCTTTTCGGGAATCTGCGCGTCGGCCTTCTGCTCCTCCTCGGGCGCGGCCAGGAACTCAAACACGCGCTCGGTGGCGGCGGCCATCGACTGCATCGTGTTGCTCACGTTGCCCAGCTGCTGCACGGGCTGCGTAAAGTTGCGAACGTACTGGATAAAGCTCTGGATGTCGCCGGGCGTGGCATTGCCGGTCAGCGCGAGCTGCGCACCCACCACGACGACGCCCACGTAGCCCATGTTGCCCACCAAGCTCATAAGCGGCATCATCAGGCCCGACAGGAACTGCGAGCGCCAGCCACTAATAAAGAGGCGGTCGTTTTGGCGGTCGAATTCCTCGATCGAGGCCTCGGCGCGGTCGAACACCTGGATGACGTTCTGGCCGGCAAAGTCCTCCTCGATGATGCCGTTGACGGCGCCCAGAACCTGCTGCTGCTCGCGGAAGTACGGCTGCGAGAAGTGAATCATCACCATCAAGATAATCGCGGCGGCCGGCAGCGTGAGCACGGTGACGCCGGTAAGCGGCAGACTGATCGACAGCATCATGACGAGCACGCCGATAATCTGCGTTACCGACGTGATAAGCTGCGTCACGCTCTGGTTGAGCGACTGACCCAGCGTATCGACGTCGTTGGTGATGCGGCTGAGCACGTCGCCCTTGCTGTGGCCGTTGAAGTAGCTCATCGGAACGACAGCAATCTTGGCGGCGATCTCCTTGCGCATGCGATAACAAATCTTTTGCGTGACGCCGGTCATGAGCCAGCCTTGGATCAGGCTGCAGGCAGAGCTCGCTAGATACAGACAGAGCAAAAAGCCGAGCGTCTTGGCGATCCAGGCAAAGTCGACATCGCCGGTGCCGTTGACCTTGGCGACCAAGCCCTCGAACAGTTTGGTGGTAACCTGGCCGAGCACCTTGGGCCCCACAATGTTAAAGATGACCGAGCACACGGCAAAGGCGACGGCGGTAAACACGGCAATCTTGTGCTGGCCGATATAGCCGAGCAGCTGCCTCATGGTGCCCTTAAAGTCCTTGGCCTTTTCGCCGCGACGCATGCCGCCCATGCGGCCCATGGGACCACGCTGGCGGGTGGGCTTGGGAATCTGAGTCTTGGTCTCGTCTGCCATTAGCGCTCGCCTCCTTCCGTGACGGCTGCAATTTCTTCTTGGGTAAGCCCCAGCTCCTCGGCGGAAAGCTGCGACTGTGCGATCTCCAGGTACGCCGGGCAGCTGCGCAGCAGCTCCTCGTGCGTACCGGTGCCCACCACGTGGCCGTCGTCGAGCACGATGATCTGGTCGGCGTGCATGATGGTTGCGATGCGCTGGGCCACGACCACGAGTGCGGCGTCGGTGACGTTTTTGGCGAGCTCCTCGCGCAGGCGAGCGTCGGTCTTGTAGTCGAGCGCACTAAACGAATCATCGAACACCACGACCTCGGGCTTCTTGGCCAAGGCGCGGGCGATGGCCAGGCGCTGACGCTGACCGCCCGAGACATTGGAGCCGCCCTGGCTAATGGGGGAGTCGTACCCGTCCTCGCGCTCGGCGATAAAGTCCTCGGCCTGTGCGATGCGCGCGGCCTGGCGCATGTCATCATCGCTCACCATGTCGCCGGCAAACTTGAGGTTGCTCTCGACGGTGCCCGAGAACAGACGCCCCTGCTGCGGGATGTAACCAATGCGGCGGCGCAGCTCGGAAAGGGTCATGTCGCGCACGTCGATGCCGTCGAGCGAAATGCTGCCGCCCGTGACGTCGTACAAGCGCGGAATCAGCTGTACGAGCGTGGACTTGCCCGAGCCCGTGGAGCCAATGATGCCGAGCATCTGACCGGCATGCGTGGTGAAGTTCACGCCGCTGATGACGTCGGCGCGGGCATCGGGATACTGGAAGCTCACGTCGCGGAAGGTGAGCTCACCGCGCGGCGCGCTGGCCGTGGGCAGTTTGGGCGAGGCGGGGTCGTTGATGCTCGTGGGGCAGGTGATGACCTCTTCCACGCGCTCGGCTGCGACTTCGGCACGGGGCAGGATGACCGAAACCATGGTGAGGATCATAAACGCCATAACGATTTGCATGGTGTAGGAGATAAACGCCATCATGTTGCCGACCTGCATCACGCCGTCGGACACGCCCTGCGCGCCAAACCAGACGATAAGCACGGTGATGCAGTTCATGACAAGCATCATGAGCGGCATCATAAAGCTCATGGCGCGGTTGGTGTAGAGCTGCGTGGTCATCAGGTCGAGCGAAGCCTTGTCAAAACGCTCGAGCTCGTGCTCCTCGCGGTTGAACGAGCGGATAGGCATAAGGCCGTCGAGCAGCTCGCGGGCGGTAAGGTTCACGCGGTCCACAAAGCTCTGCATCTTTTTGAACTTGGGCATGGTGAGGCCCATAAGCACGCCGACGACGGCCGAGACCGCGATGATGGCCACGGCGATGGTCCACTCCAGGCCGGTGTGGTTGGCCAGGACGCGCATGACAGCGACGATGCCCATGACGGGGGCCATAAGACACATGCGGATAAACAGGGTTGCGGCCATCTGGATCTGCTGAATGTCGTTGGTGCAACGAGTGATGAGCGAGGCCTGGCTAAACTTGCCCACCTCGGCCGGCGAGAAGTGCATAACCTTGTTGAAGGTCTCGCGGCGCAGGTCGCGGGCGATGGAGCAGGCGGTGCGCGAAGCCACGGCACCGGTCAGGATGGTGGCGACCAGCGACACCAGACACAGACCAAACATCGTGGTCGCCATGCGGCCCAGGTAGGCGTTCTGCACGTCGGCGGGGTCGATGCCCTGCGCCTTGTACTCGTCTTGCACATAGCTCACGGCGCGTTGGGTCACGATGGAGCCCGACATGGAGCCCATTTTATCCGCCATTTCGTTGGCGCCCTCGACGAGCTTGCTTTGGTCTACCAGACCGCCCTCGACACCCAGGCGCAGGCTCTTCATGGTGATCTTACCGCCGTCGGCATCAATCTGCTTTTGCATGTTCTGCGCCGCTGCGGCCTTCTGCTGCATCTCGGCGAGCTGCTCGGGCGTCATCGCCGCCATCTGCTCGGGGGTGGGCATGGCCTGGGCGGCGTCGCTGTCTTTTTCGCCGGACGTGCCGGTCATGTCGCCCATGGAGTCGGCGTCAATGCCCTGGTTGAACGAAAGTACGACAGTCTCGGGCAGGCTCATAATGTCGGCAATCTTGCCTCCATCGGCACGCTCTTCCTCGGTGCCCTTGTACGCTCGAATGCCGTTTTTGCCAGCCTTGCTAAACACGGCCTCCACAGCCTTGGCGTCCTTGGCGCTCATAAAGAGTTCGAGGTCGTCGAGCGATTCGGCGCG
>DBEYTJ010000025.1:0-4438 GCA_048181065.1 Collinsella sp. | reverse complement strand
GTACTGGGGGAACGACTGGTGGAAGGCACGGGCCTTCTTCACGTGGTCGAGGCTCATGATTCCCAAGTGCTTGTCATCGCTCTTGGGCATCGTGTTGCCCGCCCACTGGATCTTATCGGCCATACGGTGAACTCCTTAAGTTCTCTCTTGCCGGCCCCCGCATACGCGTTTCAGCCCATTCCCATTCATGCGACTGAACTTTTATGTGGATGCCAAACAAAAAGTTTGTTAGCACTGTTCTATCACACTTTTTGATTGGAAAACCTAACAAATTGTTTGTTGCCGTAATCGGTACCTTTTCGCCGACGAACGGTTACATAACGCAGCGACGCTTTCGTTATTTGCGAACAAGTGGGGTTTATGGCAAAGTGAGCCCAAACTAATTTTTAGGAAGGCACCTATGACCCCCGCACAGATTGAGTTTTACAAGCGCCTTGCACACGGCCTGGCGCTCCAATTTGGCCCCAACTGCGAAGTCGTCGTCCACGACTTGGAGACCGAGGACGTGGACCACTCCATCGTAGTGATCGAAAACGGCCACGTCAGCGGGCGCAAACTGGGTGACGGCCCCAGCCATATTGTGCTTGAGTCCATGCACGAGGGCACCGCCGACGTGCACGACCGCGAGCCATACCTCACCAAAACCGCCGATGGCAAGCTGCTCAAGTCCTCGACCATCTTTATCCGCAACGACGAGGGCAAGCCCGTCGGCATTTTGGCCATTAACTTTGACATTACGCTCATGAAGGCTTTTGAGCGTTCGCTCGACGCGCTCACCGGCACAGGCGACAAGGGATACACCGAGCCCGAGCCCATCACCAAAAACATCGGCGACCTGCTCGAGGATCTGCTGCGCGAGTGCGAGCAGTACGTGGGCAAGCCTGCAGCCCTTATGACCAAAGACGAGCGCATCCGCGCCATTGGCTACCTCGACCGTCGCGGCGCCTTCCTCATCTCCAAGTCGAGCGAACGCGCCTGCGAGTTCTTTGGCATCTCCAAATACAGCTTCTATAGCTACCTCAACGAGGCCAAAGCTGCCGCCGGCGACAAATAGTCAGCGCGCCTGCACCCCTCCCCTTTTGGGCGCGAGTTCTGGAATGCACGAATCCGAGAGTCGGCCGCAAGGCAAGTTCCATATAATCGATGAATGCGAGTATTTCGAAAGGATGGAACAAGATGGGGTCGAGCAACGCATCACGCAACGGCCGCGGAGGCACCGTTTCTGGCGCCAGGCATGCGAAACGCGCGTTTGACGAGGGCGAAGACGATCTGTTTGCGTTGAGCCTCGACGACGTGATGAGCGACCGCCCCTGGACCGCCGAGGAACTCATGGGCGGCGGAGCTCGCCCGACAAGCGCAAAGCCCGCACCTTCCGCCACGCCCGCGCCGGCATCCGTGCCCGCGGACGACTTTGCCACCCGTCCCATCGTGCAGACGACGCGCAAAGCCGCCCCTGCACCCCGTCCCGCCAGCGATCCATCCGAGACGGCGGCGTTTCTCGCTGCAGCGGCGCAGCGCCCCACGGCAGACAGCACGATTCGCTACGCTGCCCCGCAGCAGTCGGCATACGCGGCTCCCGAGCCCGAGCTCGAGCCGCCTGTCATGGATCTGGATGATCTTTCCAACCGCCAGTTTGCCTTTGATTCCTGGGCGGCGGCAGATCTGGACGAGACCTCGGGCGGCATGCCGGCGCTCGACATTCCGGTAAACCCCCTGTTTGCGGCTGCCGAGAAACGCGACTCCGCATACGGCAACACCGCAGCATACGCCAACCGCCCGAGCGAACAGCCTCGCGCACGCCGTATCGAAACCGAGGATTACGGCCAAACGTCAAGGGGCTATTCTCGCGACCCGTTTGCCGCCACGCCCGCTCCCGATTACAACCAAGCGAGCGTAAAGGTAGCCTCGGCATCGTCGTATACCCACGGCACCGATGATAAGCGCGCTGCCGATTACCACACCGAAGAAGAACCGCCGCACTTTTCGGAGTTTTCGCAGGCGGCAAAGGTTGTCTTTATCGCCATCATCATCGCTCTGCTCGGCGTAATCGCATTTGAGGGATTCCAGCTGTTCCGCGGCCCCACTGCGTCCGAATCGGCAACGCAGCAAAAAGAGGACGACAACCAGTACCTGGACATCAACACCCTCAAGGGCGACCCCAACGACGGAGACGACGAGTAGCGAGGGTTAGGGACGGCTGAAGCGTCCACATGCAACACCAGCTTCTACGTGCTGTTTTGTCATCCGGTTACACTTTTCCGGATGTTGAGACCGTCAGATTCGACACTTTTCCGTACTTTCTTACGGCCGATTTCGACACTTTTCCGGATGTTTGCCGAATAATTGCCGCGTAATCAAGCGCCGTTTGCACATCATTTCGCAGGCGGCGCTTGATTTCTGTCCGCGTGCGCTGATAGACTCCATCGTGTCCGCAAGGAGCGGGCACGTTTTATCCAGAGTCGGGGTAGAGAGTTGGCTCCACGATCCCGACGCCAACCGGCCAAGAGGCACGGTGGCCCTGCCAACATCGATGAAAGGAGTCCGTATGGACAATTTCTCCGTGCGCAGCGAGCGCAGTTTCCACAACCTGGTCGTCAAGCCAAAACGAATGCATCTTCTGGACGGGCCGAGCGGCTATGCCTCGGCCATGGTCAAGAGCAGTCTCTCCCACCAGATGCGCTTTACGGTACAGAAGCTCGAGGAAAAGCTCTGCGCTGCTGGCAATCCGCATGTGTTGCAGATCAAGCTGCTCGGAGACGACTCGCGCGAGCCGTCGAGTTGGAAGCTGTTTGCAGACGGCACGTGCGTCGCGGACGGCTCGGGTGACTTTGCCCGCGAGTGCTTCTGCGAGGGCGCCGAGGTGTTCCTGGATCTGTGTCGCAATGCCGTCGAGACTGCCGAGCTGCGCCAGTGGAGCCAGAGGGAGTATGAGCTGTTGAGTGCCGCGCGCGGGATCGCGGGGGTGTAGGCAGACAGACCAGACAGCTCGTCATACTGGTTAACACTTCGATTCAAACAGCAGGGCGAAGTCGCGCTTACAGTCCCGCTATGCCAAACCGAATGGCGTTCTCAAAAGGCCTACCTCCCCTCCGCCTTCAGCTTCAGCAGCAAGTCACCCAGCTCGGGGCATTTGCTGGAAAGGCGCGTCTGGGGTCGCTCGCCCATCCCCCACCGCTGGCGGATCTCCTGGGCGTGCGGACTCACACGGTAGTTCCCGTCCATCATCTGTTTGAGCAGCTTGGCGGTCACGCGCGCATCGGCAAGGGCACTGTGGGCGTGCCCCGTCGACTCGTCAAACTCGATGCCAAACCACGTTGCCGCGTCGCCCAACGAGACGCGCCCGTGGCTGCCCACGTCCATGATCGAGGTGTAAAACGCCTGCAGGTCGGCCCAGTCCGTAGGAAATGCGGAAAGGTCGATGCGCTTTGCCTGGCACTCGGTCAAAAGCTGTCGACGATCAGCTCCGCTCCAGCAAACCACCTGGGCGGAGTAGCGACCGATCCAATCGCTGAGCCTTTTGATCACCATGTAGAGCGGATCGGCCATCGCGGTGTCCACAGCCGATATCCCTGTGAGCTCGCGGACGGGAAACGCAACGCCTTCGGTAAATTCCGTCTGCACAAACTGCGAGAACTCGCCCATAACGTTGCCGTGGTAATCGAGCTTGACGGCACCGACCTCGATAATCTCGTTGCGCAGTCCACGGCTCTGGCGCTGCTTTGGCACCGGCGCAAACTCAAAGTCCAGCACGATCTGGCGCGCAAAATTCGTCGTATCGATAGCCGAGATGCACGGCGTCTTTTCAGCTGACACGGTTATGGCCTTTCTCCGTCAAATGCCGCTTGTTACATAAGCGGCTACATTGCCGTAAGGATAGGCGCCCGCGCGGACACAAAAGCGGGGTGCAACGCCATGCGCCCGTCGCACGCCATGCAGACCGCCCCAAGGGATCCCGCCCGCTCTATTCAAAATGCATGTGATAAAAATTGAGGCCCGGTGACTTGAATCAGAGGTCATCCCGGGCCCATCAGAGCTCGTAGAGCTCTTGGTTGCTTTGGTCTCGCTCCTCACGGCGCTTATCGAACTTTCCGAGGCACTCAAGCAGCATTCGAAGCATAACAAGTCGCTGCCATTAAGGCACTGACCTCTTGACCAAGCAACGGCGCTGCCCAGCTATCACCCTTGGGCTGCCGTCAACTTTATTCTATCCGCGAGCATCTGGTTTACCAAATGGATTTTCGGTAAAGGAAGCACGGCACGCCCGCAAAACCACTACGCCCCAAGTGCCGCCATGGGGATCACCGCCACGCCGTCGTCGCGTGTGTAGGCAATGCTCCCCTTTCCAACCACGACCGCCAAAAACGCCGGCGCGGCATTCTGGGCGGCAGGATTGGAGAGCACTTTCCTCTCCAGCGCCTTGAGATTTCTCGCTCCATCG
>DBEYTJ010000024.1:0-1149 GCA_048181065.1 Collinsella sp. | reverse complement strand
GCGGTCGATAGGGCGGTCGTGCAACCTGCCGAGGACGAAGCGGCGCGAATCGTCGCGGCGGCTAGGGAAGAAGCCGCCGCTTTGCTAAACGATGCCGAAGCGCGTAAGGCAGAGCTTGTTACCGAGATTGCCGACAAGGAGGGTGACCTTGCCGAGCTTGACAGCCAGCTCGAGGACGTGAAGCTCGATATCGAAGATGAGCAAGACCGATTGGAGTGTCTTCGGCAACGAGCGGACGGAGTTGCGCGAGACATTGGAGAGCTTCAACCCATCGCTACCGAGGTTCGGGGCTGGGAAGCTGCGGGAAAAGCTGAGCGCGGCGCAATCCTCGATAACATCGTTGTTAAGTGCGATGGACTCGCGAGCCGCATCAGAGCAGGAGTTGCGGGAATGCGAATCAAAGTGGAAGAGCTTAGAAGCCGAATATCGCGCCCGCTCGAATATCTGATGCGCAGGGAGCAGCCAAGGCAACAGAACCTTGATGACGTGCTGTGCGATGCGCAGCGGGCGGCGGATGCGTGGAACCGCGACCACGCTGCACCGCAGAGGACGTATCGCGGGCGGGCTAGATGATGTGTTATAGTAGTACCTGTAATACACGACAAGGAGGTGCGACATGGCTACCGCGGTCACATCAATGAGGATTCCAACCGAGTTGAACGAGCGCTACAGCCGTCTTGCGAAGGAGACTGGCAGGTCGAGGAGCTTCTACGTTAACGAAGCCCTGCAAGAAGCTATCGACCGTTTCGAGTACGAGTACGGGATTCTCAAGGATATCGAGGACTATCGTGCTGGCAGGCTTGAGACCTACAGCATCGACGAGGTAAGGGCGCACTGTGGCCTGGCGAATTGATTTCACGAGGAACGCCGACAAGGCGATGCGCAAGCTCGATAAGGGCGTTGCCGCGCGGGTGTTTGACGAGCTTGACGAGATAGCGAAGCTCGAAGACCCAAGAAGCAGGGGCAAGGCATTGACGGGAAACTTGGCAGGCGTGTGGCGATACAGGGTCGGTGACTACCGAATCCTGTGCGACATCAATGACGGCAGGCTCGTCATTCTCGTGGTCGATGTTGCGCATAGACGCGAGGTTTACAAGCGCAGATAAAAAAAGAAAAGCCCCAGCAAGCTTGGCGGCAGCAGGGGCATTC
>DBEYTJ010000023.1:0-18671 GCA_048181065.1 Collinsella sp. | reverse complement strand
GGGCGCCATTGTCCGCGATTGCCTCGCCAGCAAGAAGCTCTATCCGCTGGTGACGACCACCTGCGCACCCACGCAGATCGAGGGTGGCAGCACCGGCGCCAACGTAATGCCGCAGGATATGTGGGCCAACATCAACTTCCGCATGCTCGAGGGCACGAGCGTGGCCGACGTTGTGGCGCGCTGCCGTGAGGCGGTTGCCGGGGCGGACCTTGCCGGTCGTGTCGAAGTGGAGCTAGGCCCCGGCAGCTCCGAACCCTCGCCGTCCCTGCGCATCGGTGGCCCCGGCCTCGAGGCGGTTCGCTCCATCGCCGCCCGCTATTTCCGTGATCCAAAGGGGACGGAGGAAAATGGATCATTCGAGCCAGTGGCAATTGTGCCCTCGACCGTGATCGGTGCGACCGACGCTGCCAACTACCAGCACATTTGCCCTGAGTGCATTCGCTTCTCGGCCTTTGTGGCTGATGACGACGAGTGTGATCGCGGCGTCCACGGCACCAACGAGCGCATCACCCGCCGCGCCTACCTCCAAGGCATCCGCTTCCTCGTCGCCCTACTCCAAACGCTCTAGAATGTGACAAAGCGACAGTCCCTTTGCTAGCCGTTGGGGACGTTCTTAAACGACTAGTCGTTAAGGAACGTCCCCAACGGCTACGTCCAATCATTCCGTGCGGGTTATATGCAGGTTTGCCTGCGCACGCTATCATATATGGGTTAGACCGCAACTATGTACCCCATACGCGAAGGGATGCGCATGTATCTGAAGATCGACATGTTCTAGCCGGGCTTACCCCCGCAGTGGCGCCGCGCGCCCCATCAACTCTGCCGATTTTCACCTTCACGCATATAAAGGAGTCCCGCCATGCGCGACAAGCTCGAAAAGATCATCAAGGCCTACGAGGAGCTCGAGAAGAAGCTCTCCGACCCGGCCGTCGCCTCCGATATTAAGGAGTTCACGCGTCTCAACAAGGAGTACGCGCACCAGTCCGACCTCATCGCCGCCTCGCGTGAGTACATCGGCGCGCTCGATGACATCGAGGCCGCCAAGGAAATGCTCCACGATACCACCGATGCCGATGAGAAAGAGATGCTCCAGATGGACATCTCCGAAAACGAGGCCAAGCTTCCCCAGCTCGAGGAAGACATTAAGTACATGCTCATCCCGAGCGACCCCAACGATGACAAGAACACCATCGTCGAGATTCGCTCCGCCGCCGGTGGCGACGAGGCGGCCATCTTCGCCGGCGACCTGTACAAGATGTACCAGCGCTTCTGCGAGTCGCGCGGCTGGAAGACCACCGTGCTCGACTCCAGCCCCAGCGAGGCCGGCGGCTTTAAGTCCATCGAGTTCAAGGTCGAGGGCGACCGCGTCTACTCCGTCATGAAGTACGAGTCCGGCGTGCATCGCGTCCAGCGCGTCCCCAAGACCGAGTCCCAGGGTCGCATCCAGACCTCCACGGCAACCGTCGCCGTGCTTCCCGAGGCCGAGGAGATTGACGTTCAGATCAACCAGTCCGACCTGCGCATCGATACCTACTGTGCCTCCGGCCCTGGCGGTCAGTGCGTTAACACCACCTACTCCGCCGTGCGCATCACCCACCTGCCCACCAATACCGTGGTGCAGTCGCAGGAGCAGCGTTCCCAGATCCAGAACCGCGAGGTCTGCATGCAGATGCTGCGTGCCCGTCTGTACGAGATGGAGCTCGAGAAACAGCAGGCCGAGCTCGGCGCCGAGCGCCAGAGCCAGATTGGTCACGGCAACCGTTCCGAGAAGATTCGTACTTACAACCAGCCTCAGGACCGCGTGACCGACCACCGTATCGGTTTCAACTCCACCTACAACGGCGTCCTTCTGGGCGATCAACTCGGTACCGTCATCGAGGCACTTGCCGCCGCCGAGCGAGCCGAGAAGCTGGCACAAGCAGTTTAAGTTACGGCGTTTTACCAAACGCCGTAACTGATCGACGCTGCAAACGCCCCTAAGCGGCAATCTGACGTTCAATCGTCGGTCGCGTACCGAAGTACGCTTCCCTCCTCTTTCACGTCACCTTGCTCGCTTAGGGGCGTTTTCGCTGACTTATGCTCAACCTGCGGGACCTTGATGCAGTCATTGGGGACGTTCTTAAATGACTAGGTTGGGCACATTGCTTTGAGATGTTATTCAATAAGCTGTGATGGCCTTTGAGCTGTTTACCTGCTTAAAGCAATTAACGGTGTGCATCTGCTATTGAAAATAATGCTCAAAAAATCGTTCAAGAAGTTGCGGGGCGATTTTTGATGCGTCGCGCGTCAAGTGATTTGGCAAGTTCTTGGTTAGATATTGGTCAGTTTTGGGGCAACCTTGCCAAAAGCTTGACGGATGCAGATTTAGACGTCGGCGAATGAACGCTTCGATTGCAATCCAAGCAAAAATCTGGGCTGATTCTCGATAATCGCCTTCAATCGTCCCTTGCCAAGCGCTGGCCTCGCGTACAATCTGCTCCGACATTCGCGCGCCGCCTGGCGCTTAAGAGGGGAGGACCCCATGGCAAACGAGATCTGGACCATCAAGCGTTGTCTCGAGTGGACCAAGGAGTACCTGGCCGAGCGCGGTGAGGAGCATCCCCGTCTTTCTGCCGAGTGGCTGCTGTGTGCGGCAACGGGCCTGGCGCGTATCGACTTGTATATGCGCATGGACGAGACGCTCGACGCAGCGCAGCTCGAGACCATGCACGCGGCAGTCGTCCGACGCGCGAAGGGCGAGCCACTGCAGTACATCACCGGTAGCACGCAGTTTCGCATGATCGACGTCGCGTGCGCCCCCGGCGTGCTCATCCCGCGCCCCGAGACCGAGATGCTCGTCGAGGAAGTCCTGGACTATCTGGATGCCGAGGTACTGAGCCCCGAGGCCGCTGCCCGCCAGCGCGTGGAGCTGCCTTGGAACGATGAGGTCGAGCAGGCTCGCAAAGCCGAGGCGGCGCTGGCAGACGAACGCGCGACCGCCGAGCGCCGTGCCGCTAACCTGACGGCTGCCGATGAGGCGGCGCTAGGCGGCGACGTACTGGGCAGCCGTGCCTATGCCGAGGAACTGGCCGACCGCGAGGCCGAGGAAGCCGCCGCGCGGGCAGCAGAAGCCGAAGCCGCGGAAGCCGCCGAGCCCGAGCTCGACGAATACGGCATCGCCATTGAGGGCAACGACCAACAGACGACTCTCGTGCAAGATGCCGCCGAGGCCAACGTACCTGCTCCAGCCGGGCCCCGCACTGCCCGCGTTCTCGAGGTCGGCTGCGGCACGGGCTGCATCTCGCTCTCGCTTGCCTGGGAGCGTCGCGGCCACGTTACCTGCACTGCTACCGATATCGAGCCGCGCGCCATCGACCTTGCTACCAAAAACCGCGATGCGCTTGGTCTCACGTCCGACGAGGTCGCCTTCAGCCTCACGAACCTGGTGAGTTCCATTCCCCGCGAAGAGTGGGGCACCTTTGACGTACTCGTCTCCAACCCGCCCTACATCCCCACCGATGTCATGCGCTCACTGCCGCACGAGGTCAAGGACTTTGAGCCCGACCTGGCGCTCGAGGGCGGCGCCGACGGCCTCGATATCTTCCGCCGTCTGCTCAACGCGGCGCCCTACATGCTGCGCGCCGGCGGCCTGTTTGCCTGCGAGCTCTACGAGGGCGCGCTCGACGCTGCGGCCGAGCTCTGTCGTCAAGCGGGTCTGTCGGACGTGCGCATCGTCCACGACCTCACCGATCGCCCCCGCATCGTTCGAGCCATCGTCACCGAGCCCAAGCAGCGTATTTAAGCTGAACTAATAGACATTTGCTCAAGTTTGCTCTTGCAATATACCGTAAAACTTCTACTATAGAAGGAGAAAGGTATGTCAAATCAGCTGCATCGGTACCGTATCGTGCTTGATTACATTGAACCTTGGCTTGATGAGCAGGATGAAGCTACGCTGAAGCAGATTTATGCAGACCTTTTGGTGCTCGAGAAGGAAGGTCCCAGCCTTGGTCGTCCACTGGTTGACCGTGTCAAGGGCTCGAAGCTTCATCATTTAAAGGAGCTGAGAGTGACTCTATGTGGTGGTCAGGTGATCCGCATCCTCTTCGCCTTTGACCCCAAGCGCCAGGCGGTATTGCTATTGGCGGGTGATAAGTCGCGAGCGGGATCGTCAAGGGCAAAATGGAACGGCTGGTATGCGATCAACATTCCAAAGGCCGAGCAAATATACCGTCGCCACGTAAGGAGGCTCGATCGAGATGGAATTGCATGAGTATATGGAATCTCGCGGGATAACACGCGACTCCATTACCGCCGAGCAGGAGAGGACTCGCGATCGTATCGAAGCCTATAAGCTTGCTCAGATTCGCAGGCTAAAAGATCTAACACAGGTGTCGGTCGCCCAATCGATGGGCGTTTCTCAAAAACGCGTATCCGAGCTCGAGCGTGGGGAATTGGGTTCGATGAGGCTTGACACGCTGAGCAGGTACGCAGAGAGCCTCGGCGGAAAACTGGTTGCAAGCATCGAGTTTCCCGATCGTACCGTTACGCTTGCGCGCTAAAAATCTTCAATTAACCCCCTCACTTTCACCGACTACTAGAGCCGCTCACCAAACCAACATGCGCTCTGGGCAAATAGGTTGAACGTTTCGTGCGAGAATGCCCCACAGTAAACAAACTTGCACCAGAGCGTAAGGGGCTGGCATACACATGCAGACGGTCTATCGGGTATACGAGGGAGCGCGCGAGCCGCATCGGCTTGCAGTCGAGCGCACGGCCGAGCTACTCGGTCGCGGCGGCCTGGCGCTTATTCCAACCGAGACGGTCTACGGTGTCGCCGTGGCGGTCAACGCCTTCTCGGATGCCGTTCCACAAGATACAAGTGAACCTCTGCCGTGGCCGCGCGATCCGCAGGCCACCGTCAACGGCACCGCGGTCCCCGCACTCGGTACCGGCTATCGTCGCATCTTTACCCTCAAGCAGCGCGAGCTCACCCAAACGGTTGCCTGGCTGGTCGATGATGCCGAGGCACTCGACCGCTATGGCGTGGATATCCCTAACGAGGCCCGCGTGCTCGCCCGACGATGCTGGCCGGGCGCCCTGACTATCGTGGTCAAGGCGGCCCGCTGCGTGCCGACCTTTATGCGCGCCGCCGACGACACGGTGGCACTTCGCGCTTCGGCCTCGCCCGTGGTGCAGGCGCTCATCCGCGCCTGTGGCAGCCCTCTTGCCTGCACCAGCGCCAACACGCATGGCGCACCCGCGCCGGCAAGTTTTGTCACGGTGGAGGAGCGCATCCTGGAGGGGGTCGATGTGGCCGTCGACGCCGGTGAGACCCCGTGTCGCGACGCCTCAACCATCGTGTCGTTTCAGCACGGCGAGCTCCAGATCCTGCGCCAAGGCGCGCTTCCCGCATCAGAGATCGAACGGGTCCTGTCCGACCCGATGCAATAGAAAGGTGTAAGCGATGTCGTTGAATCTAGGTAGCCTGGGCATGGAAGACGCCTCGTTTAGCTTTGGCGGTTCCTACATCATGGCGCTCGACTGCGGCACCACCTCGGTACTCGCGACCATCGTCGACGAGTACGGCTGCATCGTCGCCCAGGCGCGTCGTAGCGTCAAAACCAGCTTCCCGCGCCCCGGCTGGGTGGAGCAGGATCCCACGGAGGTGCTTGCCAGCCAGATCGGCGTGATGATGGAGGTCCAGTTTAAGAGCGGCATCCATTCTGACCGCATTGCCGCCATCGGTATCTCCAACCAGCGCGAGACCACGGTGGTGTGGGACCGCATAAGCGGCCAACCCATCTATAACGCCATCGTGTGGCAATGCCGTCGCACCGCACCTCTGATCGACGAGCTGGTCGAGCAGGGCGCAGAAGAACTGGTGCGCTCCCGCACGGGACTCACGCTCGATCCGTATTTCTCGGCCTCCAAGGTGCAGTGGATCCTCGACAACGTCGATGGTGCGCGTGAGAGCGCGGCGGCGGGCGACCTCATGTTCGGCACCATCGACACCTGGCTCATCTACAACCTCACCGGCGGTCAGGTCTTTGCCACCGACTACACCAATGCCAGCCGCACCGCGCTCTTTAATATCCATGCGCTCGATTGGGACGACGATCTGCTGGCACTTTTCGACGTCCCGCGTTCCATGATGCCCGAGGTTCGTTGGAGCTCGGGCGACTACGGCCGCGTCGCGAGCGACATCATGACCAACATGCCACCCATCATGGGCGTGGCGGGCGACCAGCAGGCGTCGCTGTTCGGCCTCTGCTGCTTCCATCCCGGCCAGACCAAAAACACCTATGGCACGGGTTGCTTTATGCTCATGAACACCGGCGACGAGATCGTCGAATCCAAGAACGGTCTGGTCTCCACGATCGGTATCGCCGCGGACGGCAAGATCAGCTATGCGCTCGAGGGCTCTATCTTTGCCGCCGGCTCAACCATGAACTGGCTGCGCAACAACACGGGCATCATCTCGAGCGTGAGCGAGTCCGCGCAACTCGCCGTTTCGATCAACGACAACGAGGGCTGCTACTTCGTCCCCGCCTTCGCAGGCCTGGGCGCTCCCTGGTGGGACCCGCATGCTCGCGGTATCGTGTGCGGCCTGACCGGCGCCTCGAGTCGCGCGACCATTGTGCGTGCGGCCTGCGAGTCCATGGCCTACCAGAGTTATGACGTGCTACGCGCCATGGAGCAGGACGTGGGACTTTCGATTGAGCGCCTGTCTGTCGACGGCGGCGCCTCGCGCAACGAGTTCATCATGCAATTCCAGGCTGATCTGCTGGATATCCCTGTGCTGCAGTGCGAGACGGTGGAGACCACGGCGATTGGCGCCGCGTACTTGGCGGGCCTTGCTGTCGGCTATTGGGAGGATTTGGAGGAGCTGGAGCAAAACGCTCAGATCGTCAAAGTCTTCCATCCTCACATGTCCGCCGAGCGCCGTGAGAGCAACCTCGCTGGTTGGCATGATGCCGTCAAGCGTTCGCTCAACACCGCTCAGTAGGGTTGCGACGAGCTGCTCGATACAGCAAACCGTTAAACTTATGCACGGCGCGAGGCAACAATGTCGCCATGCGTCTTGCCAGCAAGGCCATCTTCCGGCCGCAATGAAAGGGGCATCAACCCATGACCGTCACCTACGATACGTCCCGTGTGACCCTTGTCGATCACCCACTCGTCCAGCACAAGCTGTCGATCTTGCGCGACAAGAGCACTGGCACCAACCAGTTCCGCCAGCTCGTGCGCGAGCTTGCGCTCTTTGACGGCTACGAGGCCATGCGCGACCTGCCCATGGAAGACGTCGAGGTCGAGACCCCCATCACCACCGCAACGTTTAAGCAGCTCGCCGGCAAAAAGCTCGCCATCGTTCCCATCCTACGTGCGGGCCTCGGCATGGTCGACGGTATCCTCGACTTGGTACCCTCGGCTCGCGTGGGCCACATTGGAATGGAGCGCGACGAGGTTACTCACGAGCCGCATGAGTATTACTGCAAGATGCCCAAGGATATCGATCAGCGCATCTGCCTGGTTGTCGACCCCATGCTCGCCACGGGCGGTTCGGCCGAGATGGCCATCAGCTACCTGCGCGAGCGCGGTGTCAAGGATATCCGCATGCTGTGCATCGTCGCCGCGCCCGAGGGCCTCAAGTCGCTGACCGAAAAGGACCCTGACGTACATATTTATACGTGCGCCATCGACGACCATCTCAACGAGGCCGCCTACATCGTTCCCGGCCTGGGCGACGCCGGCGACCGCATTTACGGCACGCTGTAATCTCTGGGCCATACCGGCTAACGTCAAAAATACGAAGAAATGGTGCGCGCGGGCGAGCAAAAGACGTCCGCGCGCACTCCTGTTAACGGACGTTTTGCGCTGAGGGGTTCGAAAAAACGTATTACCGTACCCGCGGCATAAAGAAGGCCTTAAGAAAACGTACAGGTGCGTATTAACCGTTTGTTTTACGGTTGTACTTTAGCGATTGGCTCGTACAATAGTCACCAATGTTTGGCGGGAACTGTTCTGTGAGGCGTTAAAAAGGAAAGTGAGGACGCCAGTGTTTCAGATAGCCGATCTGCTCGCTATCGTTGCAGGTGCCATCGCGGGCGCAATTGCCTTCCTTCCCTTTGTCTTTACGCTCAAGCCGGTTCTTGACGATAAGCAGAATGCGGACATGCTCAAGGGTATGGTGAGTCTGGCGGTCTCGGCAGTCGCCCTGCTCGTCTTTACCTTGGTTGTGTTTGCGTTGTTCGGAGAGGCATTTCGCATGTTCCTCCTGGGCGAGGCGATCGGTTTCGTGGCTTTTATGGCCGCCTGCACGGTTCGCGTCGCCAAGGCGCTGCGGGATCCTCATGAGGTCGAAAGGTAAGTCGTGGAAATTTTTGAAAAGCTGCCTGATGAGATTAATCATCTGGTCAGCGAGTTCAGCTCCACCCCTGTCGTGGGCGATTTGAGCTGCGGCATCACGCAGTACTCGTTTTGGCTGATCGTCTCCACGATCGTGCTCCTGATCGTCCTGGCCGTGTTCAAGAAGAAGCAGACCCTGGTTCCCAAGGGCTTCTTCGTCAACGGTTTCGAGTACATCATCGAGTACGTCGAGAACGATATCGGCAAGGGCGTCGTGGGTGAGAACTGGAAGAAGCACTTCCCGTTCCTGTGCTCGCTTTTCCTGTTCATCCTGATCAATAACATGATCGGCCTGATCCCGGGAATGAAGCCCGGCACCGGCGCAATCGGCTCCACCGCCGCGCTCGCCATCTTCGCCTTCGTGTACTTCATCTACTACGGATGCAAGGCTCACGGCGTGATCGGCTACATCAAGAGCCTCGCCCCGCAGGGCGTGAGCTTCCCGATGAACGTGCTTGTGTGGGTCGTCGAGCTTTTCTCTACCTTCCTGCGCCTCATCACGCTCGCCGTCCGTCTGTTCTGCAACATGTTCGCAGGACACGTGGTCATGGGCTCGTTCGCCATCATGGCGAGCATGTTCATGCAGCCGCTGCTTCAGCAGGTTTCCGCGGCCCACGCCGTTGGCGCCCTGCCTTCGCTGGCCTGGCTTGCCATCCTCATCCTGATCTATGCGATCGAGCTTGTGGTCGGCGCCATCCAGGCTTACGTCTTCACGGTCCTTACCGCCGTGTATGTCTCCGAGGCAGAGGAGGTCGCGGAGGAGGAGTAGTCTTCCGTTCGCGCCTTAAAGGTAAGGCAATTCGTTAAACCGCCGGTGCCCGTACCCATGGAGCCCGGCAGTTATAAAAAGGTTATCCTGCGTGAAATAAGACACGCACGACAAAGGAGGAATCGTGGGAGTTATCGGTTACGGTCTCGGTGTTATCGGCGCTGGTCTTGCTATCGGCCTGTCTGCTCTGGGTGCTACGGGTGCTATGGCCCGTCAGCCTGAGGTCCAGGGCCGCGTGTTCACCGTCTTCATCATGGGCTCCGCCTTCGGCGAGGCTCTGGCTCTGATCGGCTTCGTTGTCGCGCTGATCGTTAAATAGCACGGAGCGTCAAGTATGAATCTTTCATCCCAGAAGAGCGCGATCGCACTCTCCGCGTCCGCGGCCGCGCTGCTCATGCCGGTTTCCGCGTTCGCCGAGGACGGCGCTGCCGGTGCGGACATCCTCATCCCTAAGATGGCGGAGTTCATCCCGGCGCTTATCGCCTTCCTGATTATCTGGATCGTGCTGGCCAAGGTCGCCCTGCCGGGCATCATGAAAACCATGGAGGAGCGCGGCAAGAAGATCGAGGAGAGCCTCGACGAGGCCGAGAAGACCAAGCAGGAGGCCATCGCCAAGCGCGCTGAGTCCGACTCGATCGTCACCGACGCCCGTCGTCAGGCTGCCGACATCGTTCTCGAGGCCCGTAAGGACGCCGAGTCCGAGCGCGCCCGTATCATCGAGGCTGCTCACAAGGAGGCCGAGGAGATCATCGCCAAGGCCCATACGACCGTCGAGGACGAGCGCAAGTCCATCTACGCCGGTGCCGCGAGCTCCATCGCCGACCTGTCCGTTGCCGTCGCCACCAAGATCGTGGGCGAGGCACTCGAGGACGAGTCCGAGCAGAAGAAGCTCATCGAGCGCTACATCCAGGAAGCAGGTAGCCTGAATGCCGACTAGCCGCTATCAGGACAAGGTACTCGAGACCTACGCGCGCTCCCTTTTGGAAGCCGCCAAGGCCGAGAACCATGTGTTCGAGGACCTCGAGATGATCGAGCGCCTGGCTAGCGCCAGCCCCGAGATCATCGCCGTGCTCGACACCATGTCCAAGCGCGACCAGCTCGACCTTCTTCCCAAGGTGGCAGCTGCCTTTAAGTATGTTGCCGAGGAAGACGAGGATGTAGTGGGCGTGACCGTCACCACGGCGATCCCGCTCGACGACGAGCTGCGTCAAACCATCACTAAGAAATGCGAGCAGGACTTCGGCCGCAAGGTATTCCTTATCGAGCAGGTCGACCCGTCTATCGTGGGCGGCCTGGTGCTCGAGGCCCGCGGCGAGCGTCGTGACATTTCCGTCAAGACGCAGCTGCGCGTCGCGCAGGAGACCCTCGCAAACTCTGCTAATTCGTACGGAGGTGAAGCCTAATGTCCGAAACCCTCAATGCCCAGGATATCGCCAAGAAACTGCAGGAGCAGCTCACGAGCCTCTCCGCGACGGTCGATACGCATGAGGTTTCAACGGTCGACGAGGTAGGCGACGGCATCGCGCGTGTCTCCGGCCTCAAGAGCGCCATGGCAGGCGAGCTTCTGGAGTTCAAGAGCTCCGATACCGGTGAGACCGTCTTCGGCCTTGCCCAGAACCTTGACCGTGACGAGGTCGGCGCCGTTCTGTTCGGTGCCGTCGACTCCATCAAGGAAGGCGACGAGTGCCGCACCACTGGCCGCATTATGGATATCCCCGTGAGCCGCGCCATGCTCGGCCGCGTCGTCAATCCGCTCGGCCAGCCTATCGACGGCCTGGGTGACATCGTCGCCACGCATCGTCGCCCCATCGAGTTCAAGGCCCCCGGTGTCATCGACCGTACCCCGGTGTGCGAGCCGGTTCAGACCGGCCTGTTGGCCATCGACTCCATGGTGCCTATCGGCCGTGGTCAGCGTGAGCTCATCATCGGCGACCGTAAGACCGGTAAGACCGCCATCGCCATCGACGCTATCCTCAATCAGCGCGGCAAGGGCATGGTCTGCATCTATGTCGCCATCGGCCAGAAGGCCTCCACGGTTGCCAACATCCGCGAGACCCTCGCTCAGCACGGTGCGCTCGACTACACCATCATCGTTTCGGCCACCGCTGCCGATTCCGCCCCTATGCAGTACATCGCGCCTATGGCCGGTGCCGCTATCGGCGAGTTCTTTATGTACAACGGCGAGGACGGCAAGCCTGCCAGCGAGACCAACCCCGGCGGTCACGTGCTCGTCATCTACGACGACCTGTCCAAGCAGGCCGTGGCCTACCGTCAGATGTCGCTGACGCTGCATCGTCCGCCCGGACGCGAGGCCTATCCTGGCGACATCTTCTACCTGCACTCTCGTCTGCTCGAGCGTGCCGTCAAGATGTCCAAGAAGAACGGTTACGGCTCCATGACGGCACTGCCGATCATCGAGACCCAGGACGGCGACGTCTCGGCCTACATTCCGACCAACGTTATTTCCATTACCGATGGTCAGATCTACCTGCAGTCCGAGCTCTTCTTCCAGGGTCAGCGCCCGGCAGTCGACGTGGGTATCTCCGTGTCCCGCGTCGGTGGCGATGCACAGACCAAGGCCATGAAGCAGGTCGCCGGCAACCTCCGTCTGGACCTTGCTTCGTACCAGGAGCTCGCCGGCTTTACGCAGTTCGGCTCCGACCTCGACGAGGCCACGCAAAAGCAGCTTACCCACGGCGCTCGCATGACCGAGCTCCTGAAGCAGCCGCGTTATAAACCGTTTGAGGTTGGCGAGCAGATCGTTACGCTGTTTGCCGGCAACGAGGGCTTCCTGGATGACCTGGAGATCGCCGACGTGCTGCCTTTCCGTGCCGAGCTTATCGAGTATATGGACAATGGCTTTGGCTCGCTGCTCGACAAGGTTCGCGCCAAGAAGATCGACGACGACACCAAGGCCGAGCTCTTGCGTGTCATTGGTGACTTCAAGCAGCAGTTCATGGCCAAACACCATGCCGACACGACTGGATCAGAGGAGAACTAAGCCCTATGGCCAACCTTCGCGACATTAAGAAGCGAATCTCCTCGGTTACCACGACCAAGCAGATCACGCGCACGATGGAGATGGTCTCTACGGCCAAGATCCGTCGTGCCCTCGATCGCTCCAAGCAGGCCGAGCCCTATAAGGAGGCGCTGACCGACGTCATGCTGACGGTTGCCGGCGACGCCTCCTGCTCGGGCACCGATCCCATGCTGCAGAAGCATGAGAGCGTCAAGCATGGCCTGATTGTCGTCATTGCTTCGGACCGCGGCCTTGCCGGCGGTTTCAATACGACGGTGGAGCGCACGGCCGAAAAGCTCGCCGCTTCTTGGGCGAACGATGGCATCGAGTGCGAGATCATCGCGTGTGGGCGTAAGCCGGCCACGTATTTCCGTGACCGCGCAAATGTCATCATGCATTTTGAGGGCAATTCCTCCGAGCCCGATTTCAATCAGGCTCGCATGATCTCCTCTCATATCTGCGATGCGTATCGTGCCGGTGAGCTTGACCGTGTCGAGCTTGTCTACCACCACGCCAAGAACCGCGTGGATCAGGAGCTTCGCGTCGAGCACTTGCTGCCGCTCGATCCCGAGATGATCGCTATGGCCCACGGTCCGCGTAAGAACGAGACCGACGCCCCTAAGCGCATCTCGTCCACGTTCGAGTTCGTGCCCTCTCCCGAGCATGTTCTCGGCAAGCTTGTACCGTCTTATATCCTGACGGTCATCTACCAGGCCCTGATCGATTCGGCGGCCGCCGAGCAGGGTGCGCGCCGCAAGGCCATGCACTCCGCGACGGAAAACGCCACCGCGATCATCTCGACCCTTACCCGCACGTATAGTCGCGTGCGCCAGGCTTCGATCACGACCGAGATTAACGAGATCGTCGGCGGAGCCTCAGCATTGGAGGAACAGTAATGGCTAATAACACCGTAAAGCTTGCGGTCGAGGAAGCCACCAAGAAGACGACTGCCGGTGATGGCCGCATCGTGCGTATCATCGGCCCTGTCGTCGACGTCAAGTTTGACGGCGCGGTGCCCCCGATCTACAACGCGCTCACGGTCGAGGCCGAGACCCCGATCGGTCACCTGAGCACGATCCTCGAGGTCGAGAGCCAGCTTCCGGGCGGCGTCGTCCGCACGGTCGCCATGTCCTCGACCGACGGCCTGCAGCGTGGTCTCATCGCCACCGATACCGGTGAGCCCATGAAGATGCCCGTTGGCCCCAAGACGCTCGGCCGCATTTGGAACGTCATGGGCAAGCCTGTCGACGGTAAGCCCATGCCCGAGGTGGAGGAGTTTTATCCCATCCACCATGCAGCGCCCCGCTTCGACGAGCTCACCACCAAGACCGAGATTTTCGAAACCGGCATCAAGGCCGTTGACCTGCTTGAGCCCTACATCCGTGGCGGCAAAACGGGTCTGTTCGGCGGCGCCGGCGTCGGCAAGACCGTTCTGATTCAGGAGCTCATCAACAACCTCGCCCAGGAGCACGGCGGCACCTCGGTGTTCACCGGTGTCGGCGAGCGTACTCGTGAGGGCACCGACCTGTTCCTCGAGATGAGCGAGTCTGGCGTTATCGACAAGACCTGCTTGGTCTATGGTCAGATGAACGAGCCGCCTGGAGCACGTCTGCGCATCGGTCTGGCCGGCCTTACCACCGCTGAGTATTTCCGCGATCGCGGCCAGGACGTTCTGCTGTTCATCGACAACATCTTCCGCTTCTCCCAGGCCGGTTCCGAGGTTTCCGCACTGCTGGGTCGTATGCCGTCCGCCGTCGGTTACCAGCCTACGCTGGCTACCGAGATGGGCGACCTCCAGGAGCGCATTACCTCGACCAAGACGGGTTCCATTACCTCCGTCCAGGCTGTCTACGTCCCTGCAGACGACCTGACCGACCCGGCGCCTGCCACGACGTTTACGCACCTCGACGCCACTACGGTTCTTTCGCGTAGCATTTCGTCGCTCGGCCTGTTCCCGGCTATCGACCCGCTCGCGTCTTCCTCCGACGCTCTCGATCCCTCGATCGTCGGCGAGGAGCACTACCGTGTCGCCGTCAAGGTCCAGGAGCTCCTGCAGGAGTACTCCGACCTTCAGGACATCATCGCAATTCTGGGTATGGACGAGCTGTCCGAGGAGCAGCGCCTTACGGTCAACCGTGCCCGTAAGATCCAGCAGTTCCTCTCCCAGTCCTTCCACGTCGCCGAGAAGTTCACCGGCAACCCCGGTGTCTACGTTCGCGTCGAGGATACCGTCCGCTCCTTCGCCGAGATTGTCGACGGCAAGGCCGATGACCTGCCCGAGCAGGCATTCCGCTATGCTTCCACGATTGAGGACGTGCGCGAGCGCGCCCGCAAGATGGGGGAGAAGTAGGTTATGCGTATCCGCATCGTGTGCCCCGTGAGCTGCGCCTATGAGGGCGACGCTGCGTTTGTGTCGATTCCGTCCACGGATGGCGAGTTTGGCGTTCTGCCTGCTCACTCCAGCGAAATCTGCACGATCGACCGCGGTTACGTTCGCGTTTCCGATAAGGCCATGGGCACTGTCGACCACACGTTTGCCGTGGCCGGCGGCTATGCCCAGGTTGCGGACGATGTCGTGACCGTCCTCGCCGAGCGCGCTTGCGATTTGGCGACCGTCGATGCCGACAAGGTTAAAGCTGATATTCAAGGTTTTGAAGAGAAGCTGGGTAATTTGTCGGAGGATGATGCACGCCGCGCCTACCTCTATAATGAAATCGCATGGTGTAAGCTCAAGCTTGCCCAATAGTCAAACGTTTTGGCGTTCGACCATTTGCGAACACATCATGCCCGGGATGGCCCAGCCACCCCGGGCATGCTTTTTGAAAGGGTAGACCTTGGATATTATCCGCGTTGAGGGTGGCCACGCCATCGGAGGTTCCGTGCCTGTTTCGGGCGCCAAGAACTCCGCGCTCAAACTTATGGCGGCAACGCTTCTGGCGCCGGGCAAGACGACGCTGCAGAACGTGCCCGATATTTCTGATGTCCACGTGATGGGCAAGGTGCTCAAGGGCATGGGCGCTACGATCGATGTTCTCGACGAGCACACGCTCGAGATCGATACCTCCCAGGTCGATTCTTGGGAGGCGCCCTACGAGCTCGTTGCCAAGATGCGCGCTTCCACTGCCGTGATGGGACCCCTGCTGGGTCGTTTCCATCGCGCCAAGATTGCCATGCCCGGCGGCTGCAACCTGGGCGCTCGCAAGATCGATATGCATATCTTGGGCCTTGAGGCCTTGGGCGTTGAGTTCGATACCGCCCACGGCTATGTCAACGCCAACGCGCCTCAGGGCCTGCGCGGCACCACCGTCACGCTCGAGTTCGCCAGCGTCGGTGCGACCGAGAACCTCATCATGGCCTCCGTGCGTGCGCAGGGTACCACGGTAATCGACAATGCCGCCCGCGAGCCCGAGATCGTCGATCTCGCCAACATGCTCAACGAAATGGGTGCCAAGATTGTCGGCGCCGGTACGCCTGTCGTGACCATCGAGGGCGTGGAGGAGCTGCATCCCGTTACCCATCGCGTGGTGGGCGACCGCATCGAGGCCGGTACCTTTATCGTTGCCGGTGCGTTGATGGCAGACGACCGCGGTGTCGACGTCACAGGCTTTTGCCCCATCCACTTGGGAATGGTGCTCAAGAAGATGGAGCTCATGGGCATCGATTGCGAACGCATCGAGGATGGCGTCCACGTGAATCGCGTCGAGCACATCAAGCCGGTCGATATCCAGACGCTCCCGTTCCCCGGTTTCCCCACGGACATGCAGGCGCAGATCATGGTGCTCTCCGCCCTGGCCGACGGCAGCTCCGTTATCACCGAGAACATCTTCGAGAATCGCTTTATGTTTGCATCCGAGCTGGTGCGCATGGGAGCCGATATTCGCATCGAGAGCCATCACGCTATGATTCACGGCGTCAAGGGCTTCTCCGGCGCTCAGGTAACCTCACCGGATCTTCGTGGTGGCGCGGCACTCGTCGTCGCCGGCCTCATTGCCGACGGCACGACCGAGGTCTCGGCCATCCATCACATTAAGCGCGGCTACGAACAGTTTGTTGAAAAGCTGCAGGCGCTTGGCGCTCATGTCGAGCACGCCACTGTTCCCGATCCCGTCATCTACTAATGCAGGTTGCCTATGTTTAAGAAAAAGCCCATTACGGAATCTCGAAGACCTTCGACCGGCGCTCAGGCAAAAATTTATAGCCGCGATAACGTTGCTCGCTATTCCGAGCGCGCCCGTCAGCGCCGTCGCGGTCATACGGTTCGCCGCGTCGCGCTCATTGCCGTGCTCGGTGTGCTGCTGAGCGCTACGACTGCCGCCGGCCTGTGGTTTGCCACCATTATGGGCAAGCTCGGCGATTCCAATGTCATTACCGACAACCTGCGCCAGATCCTGGTTGATACCGACGAGGCAAAGGACCCGTTCTACGTGCTACTCCTTGGCACTGACGGTCGCCCGGGCGAGGATACATACCGCGCCGACTCGATTATCCTGGCGCGTATCGACCCCACGCAAAAGCAGGCGACGCTCATTTCCGTTCCGCGCGACACCAAGGTCGTGTACAAGGGCGAGACCATGAAGATCAACGCCTGCCATACCGTTGGCGGCGCCGAGGCCATGGTCCAGGCAGTCAACGAGCTGTGCGGTGTCCAGATTTCCCACTATGCCGAGGTCAGCTTCGACGGCATGCAGTCGCTCATCGATTCGGTCGGCGGCATCGACATTAACGCAACCGACGATGTCGACGACCCCGAGCATCTCGACATTAAGATTACCGCCGGTCAGCAGCACATGGATGGCGCGACCGCCCTTACCTATGCCCGTTGCCGCTACATCTATGCCGATGGCGACTACACACGCATGCGCCACCAGCGTCAGGTGCTCGGCGCCCTCGCCAACCAGATCCTCAACAACTTCGATGCCACCAAGGTCTTCGACCTCGTCAATTCGCTGTCCGACATGCTCGTGACCGATATGAGCGTTCAGGACATCGTCTCTACGGTCAATGCCATGCGCGGCATGGATGTTGACGGCATCTATTCGGCCAACTTGCCTTCGTATGCCGATGACAGCACCATGATTGATGGCGTGAGCTACGTCTTTGTCTACGAGGACGAGCTTAAGGAAATGATGGAGCGCGTCGACGCTGGTAAGGATCCCAAGGGCCCCAATACTATGGGCCAGTCCGATGGCTCCAGCTCTACGATCGGCGACCTGAACAACAACACGTCCGATGATTACGCCAACGGCACCGCAACCTCATCGGTCAGCTCTGACGATTCGGACGATTCGACTGATTCGAGCGATTCGGACTACTACGAAGAGCCCACCGGCGACGGCAACGGCTATGAAGCCAACTACTAGGGTTACGCGGGCTTACCAGCCCGCGTAACCAGTTGACGCTGCAAACCCGCCAGAGCGGCAATCTGCCTTTCAACTTCGGCGGCATGACCAGAAGGTCAATGCCGCCTTGTTTCAAGGCACCTTGCTCGCTCTGGCGGGCTTTCGCTGTCGTTGCCAAAACATCGGCGTTATCTTCGTTTGTTGTTCTATTGGCTATGACAGTTCGTTGGCTATTTGGTGTTCGTAGAAGGCTTCGATAACGGCGTTGAAGTCGCGGGCGAAGTCTTCCATGGTTCCGCGCCAGGTGGCTCGGCCTGGTTTTCCCTGGCCAACATAGGCGGTTTGAACACCGCAGGCGGGGCTGGGGAAGTCGCGTTTGGGATCGTTGCCCACCATAAGGACCTCGTGCGGCTGGAGCCCCATCACCTGAAGCTGCTCTAGATAGTAGGTGGCATCGGGCTTGCAGCGGGTGGTGTTTCCCATGTGCGTGACGAGCTCAAAGGGGGCGTCGGTCAGGTCGCCCCAACCCATGCGGCACTCGATGGCCCCCTGCGGAAAGCTGGGGTTGGTAAAGAGCGCGCAACGCAGTCCTGCGTCCTGTACGGCCTGGAGCGCGGCGTGCGCGCCGGGCATGGCGTGGGCGTTGATGACATCGTCGTTCTTGTACGGCAGGACTTCACGATCGTAGTAGGTAAACGCCTCGTAGATGAGTGGGTCCGAGAGGCAAATGCCGCACCGGCGCTCAACCTCTTCTTGGTAGAACTCCAGATTGGAGCGATTATCCGTGCCGCTTCGGCGATTGGCGTTGAGGTCGACCAAGATGGTGCCGAGGCGTGCCATCGTGCCACCGTGGCTGCGGCGACCGATATCCGCGAGCATCGACGAGACATCCTTAAAATACCGAAGGATGAATGCGTTGAGGTTGATGCTAAGAAGCGTTTCGTCCATATCGAAAACGACTGCTTTGAGCACGCGGGCACCTTTCTCGATAAATCGTTCTAGAATCGTTGGCTCCGGATACTTTACCTCAAAGGCGTATGGGCAAACTGCTTATCGTCAAGTTGTGGAGACAGCTGTCCATAAGATTACGAAAAAGTCTCCACACGAGTAAAAAATCGCAGTTCACGCTTGAAATCGAACTCATTTCCCCGTAACC
>DBEYTJ010000022.1:0-5733 GCA_048181065.1 Collinsella sp. | reverse complement strand
GTTGTTGTACTTGGTCTTCAGACGCGGCACATACTTCTCTTCTGCCATTGTTCACTCCTTCTTGGGGTTTTAAGCACGGGGCGTGGCCACGATGGGTTGTCCTCGTGCCTCCTGGCTGCATCCGCGCCGCTCATGGCATTTCGCGGTTTGGACTCGACGCAGCAGGAGCCGACAAAACAATCGGTACTATACGCGCATTGGGTACGTATTTCCAGAAAAACCTCGTCTGCCTGCACAACTCCACAACTCCCTCGCACAAATGGATCCCAAAAAGCAGTTGCGGTGAAATAGGGACTGTTTGGCAACCTAACAGGCTTAAACAATCCGTATTTCACCGCAACTTATTGATGGGGATGCGATTAGCGCTTGCGGGGGACGAGTTTGGTGCGGCGCAGGTGGATCATCTCGGCGGCGATGGAGATGGCGATCTCCCCGGGATCCTCGGCCTCGATGGCGACGCCGATCGGCAGGTGTAGCTCGTCGATCTGCTCCTGCGTAAAGCCCTCCTGCTCCAGGCGAGCGCGCACAAAGGCCGTCTTGCGACGCGATCCCAGGCAGCCTAGGTAGGCAGGCTTGGCGCGCATGGCCTGAATCACCACGTCGATATCGGACTTGTGACCCGCCGTGGCGACGACTACCAGGTCGCGCGGGCCGATGGGGCACTGCTTGCTCAGATTCTTGTAGTCGACCAGACGACGGTCGTAGACACCGGGCGCCCATTCGGGGGTCAGCGTGCCGGGGCGGTCGTCGCACGCTACGACGGCAAAGCCCGCCGCCGTGAGCACGCGCGCCGTCGCGGCGCCCACGTGTCCGCAGCCAAAGATATAGGTCAGGCCCTCGGGGCAGAGCGTCTCGATGTGCGCCGGGGGAATCTCGGAGGCGGCGTTGGTGTAGGTGACCTTACTCCCCTCCTCCACCAGCGAAAGCCCGGGGCAGCCCGCAATGGTGCGGCGCGATTCCTCGCCATGGTACTCGGCCACATCGCCCTCGAGTGCGCTCGCGATAAACGGCTCAAAGTCGATGACGAAGTCGCCGATGCGCCGATAGGCCAAGACGTCGGCAATTTCTTGGAACAACGATGCCTGAGTCGCATCCAGATGCAGGTAGCACAGGCAGATGGCTCCGCCGCAGATCATGCCGGTATCGGAGTTCTCGCCGCCCATGGTGTAGCGGACCAGACGCGACTGTCCCGCGCTCAGCAGCTCGCGCGCCTCGTCCAGCGCAAAGAGCTCAATCTTGCCGCCGCCGATGGTGCCCACTTGGCTGCCATCGGCAAAGACGGCCATCCAGGCGCCCACGCCGCGCGGCGACGACCCCGCCGTACCGGCCACTACCACCAGCTCGCACGTCTCGCCAGCACGCAGAGCGCCAAGCGCAGCATTCACCACATCGAGCTTTTCCATTGCCGCCTTCTATCCTCTAAAGACATCGGTGAGCATAGCGAGTGCCTCGAGCACGCCGCCGCCGACCGACGTCGCTTTGTCCGAAATGTAGTTGATATAGCTGGCATCGCCGCGCGGATCGACATCGGCGCATTTAAAGCCCTCGGTCACCTGCACGCCGTTCGCCAAAAGCCCGCGCAGACAGCCATCGATCTGCGTGCGCATGGGCATATCTCCCGCGTAGCCAATCACGTTTCCGGCACTCACGATGTCGCCGATTGCGCGGTCGGACCGAAACACGCCGGCGGCGGGGCTGTGAATAACGCGCTCTTTGCCATAGCCGGCGATAATGCCTGGCACGCCCGTGTTGGGCTGGGGCGAACCCTGGGTGATGACGCGGCCGAGAAAATGCCCGCGCATGGTCTCGACCACGGCGTCACAGTCAACCGGCGCGGTAAAGCCCGGCCCCACGGCGATGACGGCAGGCGCCATGTCGCGCGTGGTGCTCAGGTTGCGCTTGGCCAAAATCGCGTCGACCACAGCCGCGGGTTTCAGCTCGCCGAGCATCTTGGCCTGGGGGTCCACCACAACGGCGACGTCTCCAGCCTCGGTAATCGCAAGCGCCTCTGCCGGCGTCTGTGCCAAGCGAGCGCGAATGCCTTCGACCTCGACCTCGCCCAGGCGAATGGCCTCGCAAAAACTGATTGTGCGGCGGATGCACGTGGGAACCGCGATATCGGCCATAACGACCGACACGCCGGCGCGAACCAAGCGAGCGGCGACGCCCGTGGCGATATCGCCAGCGCCGCGAACATAAACGAGCATTCCCGGGGCACCTCCCTGTGCTACGGTTTGAGCAGAGCAAAAGCGGTTCGACCGCTACTCTGATGATTATTTATTATCACAGTATTATACGGCGGTGAACAGATGGAAACGACGAGCGGAAACCTTGCCTCCGCGCTCAAGATCGAGCCGGGCATTACCGCAATTATCGGCAGTGGCGGCAAGTCGACATTGCTGAAGACGCTCGGCCTTGAGCTCATGCGCGCCGGCGGCAGGGTGCTCCTCTGCACCACCACGCACATGTTTCCCGTCGCCGGCGTGCCATGGGACGGGTCGAGCCGTCGCCTGGACGCCGCGCCTTGGAAGCCGGGGACCCTGCATGTTCCCGGCTGCACCTGCGAGGCATGCGCGGGACTTGCCCGCGGAAGCATCTGCCAGGCAGGTGTTTTGGACCCGGAGACAGGCAAGCTCTCCGCCCCCGCCGAGCCACTCAACGAGCTGGCGCAGCGCTATGACTATGTGTTGGCCGAGGCAGATGGCAGCAAGCGACTCCCGCTCAAGGCGCATGCCGCCTGGGAGCCGGTAATTCCCGCCGCCACGGCAGACGTTGTCTGGGTCGTCGGCGCCTCGGGGCTGGGCAAGCCCGTCGCCGAGGTTGTCCACCGCCCCGAGCTCTTTTGCGAGCGTTGCGGCTGCGAGCCCACCGACGCTGCCACCCCAGAGCGCGTCGCCATGGTGCTCAATGCCGAGCTGCGGATGCTGAACCTCAATAATGCCCGCATCATGCTCAACCAAGTCGATAAGCTCAGCGACCCCACGATGGCCGACCGCTTTGAGGCCGCCCTCGGCCGCCCCCTCATCGCCACCAGCCTCAAATAGCCGGCCCCATCTCCTCAGTTGCGGTGAAATACGGACTGTTTGGCCGCCGGACGGCCGCAAACAGTCCGTATTTCACCGCAACTGAGGAGGGGACACAGCATCTTTGCTGCTAGCGGGGGACGTAGCGGCCGGGTTGGGCTCCGGTGGGCTCGCCGTCGCGCGCAGCCAGCACGCCGTTCACAAACACAGCCTTGGCGCGGCCATGTGCCTCAAAGCCCTCGAGCGGTGTGTAGTCCACAGCCTGATGCTGCGTCGCCGCGCGAATGGTCCAGCGCGCCTTGGGATCCCACACGCACACGTCGGCATCGGCACCCTCGGCAAGACAGCCCTTGCGCGGATACATGCCAAAGACGCGCGCCGGGTTCTCGCTCATCAGGCGGCAGAGGTCCTCGGGGCCCAGCTGTCCCTCAAAGCTCGTAGCGATCGCGACGGGACGATGCTCCACACCGGGTCCGCCGTTGGGAATCGCGCGGAAGTCGTCGCGCCCGCGGTCCTTTTGCCCGTGCAGGTTAAAGCTGCAGTGGTCGGTCGCGATCGTATCGATCTCGCCGGCCACAAGCGCCTCGCGCAGTGCCGCACGGTCGCCCGCATGGCGCAGCGGCGGGCTCATCACATATTTGGCGCCCGCAAAGCCGTCCTCGCCCTGCTCCAAATAGCACGTATCGTCGAGCATCAGATACTGAGGGCAGGTCTCGACATAGATATTCTTCTGCCCGCGCGCCTTGGCGGCACGAATGGCCTCGAGCCCCAGCTTGGTCGAAAGGTGCACCACGTTGACCGGTGCGTCGCCGGCCAGGTGCGCCAGATATAGCAGACGGCTCACTGCCTCGGCCTCACACACGTCCGGACGGCTGAGCGCATGCCCCTCGGGCCCGTGTATACCCTGCTCGTACACGCGCTTCTGCAGTTCATTCACCAACGTGCCGTTCTCGCAATGCACGCACAGGATACCGCCCAGGCGCTTGAGCTCCTCGAGCACCTCGAGCGTCTCGGCATCGTCCAGGCGCAGGTGGTCATAGGCAAAGTAGGTCTTGAACGACGATACGCCCGCCTCGCGCATGGCCGAAAGATCGGCGCGGTTGCGCTCGTTCCACTCGGCGAGTGCCATATGAAAGGCGTAGTTAGCCGTGCAGGTTCCGTCGGCGCGGTGATGCCACTCGGCCAAGGCATCGGGCATGGTCACGCCGCGATCGGCCGTCGCGTAGTCCACAATGGTCGTCGTACCGCCGCAGGCAGCCGCGCGCGTGCCGGTCTCAAAGCTATCGGCTGTCCAATCCATGCCGGTCCAGCACTGCATGTGCGTGTGGCCGTCGATAAAGCCGGGAAACACCCAGCAGCCCGCGGCATCCTCGACGGTATCGCCCTCGGCCGGCTCAATCGCCGCGGCGATCCGCACGATCTTATCGCCATCCATGGCAAGATCGGCGCGGCGAAGCCCCTGTCGCGTCACGAGCGCGCCGTTTTTTATGATGATCATAATTGCTCCTTATTGATTGATGCTGTTGGCCACGCGATCAAAATACGAGCAGGCGGCGATATGCTCCGTTATGCGTCGCTGTCCCTTGGCGGTATCGACGTCCCACAGCTCGTAGGCACGCGCCTCGACCAGCACCACGTCGGTACGGTCCTTGAGGATCGAACCGCCGCCGTCCTTGCCCTCAAGACGCATGAGCGCATCGAACAGTTCCGCCGGAAAGAGCACCGGACTCGAAGGCTCACCGTTGCACGCCAAGCGCACCGGATGTTTGCGGTCACGCTCGTCAAACGCGCGAACCATGGCCTCAAAAGAATCCGCACTCACAAGCGGCTGGTCGCCCGGCAAAAAGAGGCAACCTTTCCAGTTGCGTTCAACTCCCCACGAAAGGCCCGCACGGACGCTTTCGCTGCGCAGCTCGCCCTCGTGCAGCACGCACGGGCAATGCTTGTCCTCGCAAATCCGGGCGACCTCGGGCCAACGCGTCGAAACCACGACGTCAAAGCCCCGGGGAACCGAATCGATGGTCCGGGCAATCAGCGGCTCGCCATAGATATCGGCGAGCATCTTGTTAGAGCCAAACCGCTTGCCCTCGCCCGAAGCCATAACGACGCAACCAAGTTTCATGGCGATACCTCCCCTGAAACCATCGTACCCATAACTCGCGCCGCGGGGCATCTACATCGAAAGCGCTTATCCCGCATGCCCCCGATGCAAAAAGGGGGCACCCCACCAGTTGGCAGAGCGCCCCCCTTTACATGGTTTACCTCAGCCCAGCTTTAGGCCTGGAACCAACGGGCGGTGTTGCGCTCGTCGAGGGCCTTGAGGGTAGCGGCGGGATCGGCAACCTTCTGCAGGAACATCATGGCTGCGATGGCGTACGGCTTGTAGCTGGCCTCCTTGTACATGCCCACGCGGTGCATGTCGAAGACGTCGGCGTTGACCTCGCCGTGCTCGCAAGAGACACCGGAGATGTCGGCGGGCAGCGGGTGCATAAAGATAGTGTCCTGGCCGTTGGCGGTCTTCTCCATGAGCTCGGTCGTGGAGCACCAATCCTGATGGGTGGCGTTCTGAGCGAGCAGCTCCTTCTCGAGCGCTGCGATGCCGGCGTCGTCGCCCTCGGCGTACAGGTTGGTGCGCTTCTCCATGGCGGCAAACGGAGCCCAGCTCTTGGGGATCACGATGTCGGCGCCCTCGAAGGCCTCGGCCATGGTG
>DBEYTJ010000021.1:0-3954 GCA_048181065.1 Collinsella sp. | reverse complement strand
GGGGCGCAAACCCCATCCCCTCTCAATCAACCCGTAAGGTCTACTTACTTGTGATTAGTAGGAAAGCTTCCACATGTAGCGACGCATGGTCAGCGGGTGCTGACGGGCCTCGGCGATCTGGTTGCCGTACTCGCGCATAACGGCGAGGTGCAGCAGCGGGTTGAAGTAGGTGACGACGCTCGCGGGCACGGCGTCAGCCAGGCCGTAGTCCTTGGAGTCGATCAGAGCGACCTTGGCGCCCATGCGCTCAAGGAAGGTGAGGGCGCGGGCATCCATCGGACGGGTAGCGCCATCGGACATGAAGAAGACGTAGGGCTTACCCTCGGTGGAAACCTCGAACGGGCCGTGGAAGTACTCGCCGGTGTTGTAGGCGGCGGCGTCGATCCACTGCATCTCGGTGAACAGGAAGGCGGCGTGAGAATAAGCCATCTTCTCGGAGGCACCGGAAGCCATGAAGTAAATCATCTTGTCGTCCTTGAAGTCCTCGGCGAACTTCTTGGCGAGCTTCTTGCAGTGCTGAGCGGCGTTCTCACAGAGCTCGAAGACGTTGGTAAGGCCGGTGATCATGTCCTCGTAGTGGTCATAGCCCTCGGTCTGTTGAAGGATCTCGACAGCAAGAGCGATGGCGTAGCCGGGCTTCTCGCACTTGGCAGCGAAGTTGGCGTGGAAGCCGTGAACGATGACGTAGTCAGCGTCGACGGTCAGAGCGGAGCCAGCCTTGTTGGTGAGGGAGACGACCGGGCAGTTGTGCTTCTTGGCGGTCTTGTTGGCCTCGACGGTCTCGGGCGTGGAGCCACCGAGGGAGCAGGTGATCACGAAGGTGTGCTCGTTGACCCAGGAAGGCGTGTCGTAGTTGAACTCGTTAGCGGTGAAGATCTGAACGTTCAGCTTGTCCGTGTTGTTGGCCAGGAAGTACTTGGCGGGGTAAAGGTCGGACATGGAAGCACCGCAGCCGACGAAGGCGACGCTGTGGATCTCGTGGTTGGACAGGACGTCAGCGACGATCTGCTTAGGGAGGTTAAGGTCGATCTCGTACATCTGACACATTCCTTTCGATTTTTGCGGCGCCACATTGCCGGGCGCTCGCAGGGTTACCGTGGTTTGGACCGAGTCGCCGGCCCGTTGAGGATGCGACAAGGGGACTGTCCCATTGTCGCATTTTGGGAATGGAAGCCTGCCTGGGGTATGGGATGCCAGGCAGGCCCCCGGGGGAAAGCGGTTAGACGCTTGGTCGCGACTAGGCCAGGATGCCGGCCGCGGAGAGGGCGATGCCGCCCACGATGGCGATCACGAGAAGCCAACCGGTGTTGACGTTCTTCTTGATGAGCCAGTACATAAGGCCGGTGAGGCCAAGGGAGATCATCTGGGGCATCATGCCGTCCAGGATGTCCTGGATCACAACGGTGCCGTCAGCGAACTGCAGCGGGGTGGTGGCGCCGATCAGCGTGGCGATCATGCCGCCCACGGACATAAGACCCACGATGCCGCAGACATACATGAGCTTCTCCATGAGGTCGCCGCCCTGAAGCTTGCTCAGGTACTCGTGGCCGCCCTGATAGCCCATCTTGGCTGCGAACCAAGTGATCAGCACAGAGGGGACGATGGAGATGAGCATGGCCAGGATCGGGCCCATGATGGAGCCCTGCTGAGCCAGCTGAACGCCCAGGCCAAAGGCGATAACGCGGATGGTGCCCTGGAAGAAGGAGTCACCGATGCCGGAAAGCGGACCCATGAGGGAGGTCTTGACCGCGTTGATCGAATCGGGATCGAAGTTCTCGGGATCCTTGGCGTACTCCTCCTCCATGGAGGCGGAGAGGCCCAGGATGAAAGCGCTCGTCTGCGGGGTGCAGTTGTAGAACGCCATGTGACGGTGGTAAGCCTCTTTCTTAGCAGCGAGCTGCTTGGGGTCGGACTCATCCGGATAGAGGCGATCGAGCGTGGGAACCATGCCGTAGAGGAAGCCCATGTTCATCTGACGCTCGTAGTTCCAAGAGGCCTGGATGGCCCAGGAGCGCCAGAAGAACTGGCTGACCTTCTTGTTCAGGGACACGTCCTTGGTTGCGGTTGCCATAGTGTGTTCCTCCTTAGTCTTCGTCGTCTTCGAGCGGATCGTAGTCGGAATCGACACCGGCGGCTGCATGGGAACCGTTGAACTTGAAGCCCATGAAGACGACAGCCAGGCACACACCGATCAGAGCGACCGCGATGACGGACAGGTTGAGGTAAGCGGCGAGCAGGAAACCGATGAACAGGAACGGAGTCATACCCTTCTTGATCATCATGGTGAGCAGCAGGGCCAAGCCGTAGGCAGTCATGATCTTGGTCGAAACGTTAAGACCAGTGGACAGCCACTCGGGAACCATGTTGACGATGGCCTGAACCAGGTCGGTGCCAACAAAGACGGCGAGGAAGATCGGCAGGAAGTACATGATGGCGTACAGACCGGAGCCGGCGCAGATGTGCATACGGTAGGCGGTCTTGAAGTTACCGTTATCGATCGCGCTATCTGCCACATGGGTGAGGGCGGCGATGATGGAACGGAACACGATGCCGAGGAGCTGACCCAGGACGGCGACCGGGATGGCGATCGTCATGGCGGTCTCGGCGGAAGCATCGGTCAGGCACGCAAAGGCAGCGGCCACGATGCCGCCCAGGACCATATCGGGCGGAACGGCGGCGCCGACCTGCACCAGGCCCATGGACACGAGCTCGACGGCGGCACCGACGGCAAGGCCGGTGGGCACATCGCCCAGCAGCAGACCGACGAGCGTAGCGCCAACGAGGGGCTGCTCGAAGTTAAGACGACCGAGCAGGCGGGAGTCCCACATGCAGAACACGCCGACGAGGCCGACGAGCACCGCACTGATGAACGTATTCATACCCTTCTCCTTTCAGTCAGGCAAAAGCCTGGTTGATTACAGCTTGGCGTCGATGTCGACGCTCTGATACGTAGGGGTCTGCTGGACGTAGAGCTTGATGCCCATGTCGAGCAGCTGGTTGACGTCGGCCTTCTGGGTGGCGTCGAAGAAGACGGAGCTGTCCTTGCCGCCAATCTGATCGGCACCGTCGTGGTTGGCGGTGGCGCCCAGGTTGATGGCGTCGAGCTTGTAGCCCTGGCAGAACTGCAGCATCTCGGCAGTGTTGCCAAAGACAAACATGACGCGCTCGCCGAGGGTGTTGAGCTTGTCCATCTTGGCGAGGGCACGCTCGACGGTGAAGACGTTCAGACGCACGCCCTGGGGCTTGGCAAGCTTAAGAGCGCCCTTCTTAATGTCATCGTTGGCGGCAGCGTTGTCGACGACGATGATGCGCTCGGCCTGAACCTTGGTGGTCCAGGTAAAGACGACCTGGCCGTGCAGCAGACGGTAGTCAAGACGTGCGAGGACGATCTTGGCGGGACCGGAGCTGTGACGGGACGACTTGGCCTTCTTGGCGGGAGCCGCGGCGGCCTCGACCGGTGCGTTGGGGTTGGTCAGACCGGTGCGGGCCTCGTTGATGAGGGCTGCGAGCTCGGCGCCCTTGACGGGGACGGGGCTCATAGCGAGCGTCAGTGCCAGCGGAATGTTGAAACCGCTGATCACCGTGAACTTCGTGCCGTTCTTGGAAAGCTCGACCATGTTGTTGTTGACCGAGCTGCCGAGCATATCGGTCAGCACATAGACGGTGTCGTCCGCGTTGAACGTGGCGATCATGGCGTCCACCTTATTGGTGATGGGCTCCTTGTCGTCACGAGCAAGCGACACGACGTGGACGTTCGACACGTCGCCGAGAACCATCTCGAGCGTGTCTTTGGCGCCTGCGGCCAGGCCGCCATGAGATGCGAGAATGATCTGATTCATCTTGCCTCCTCCTTTTCGTTATGGTCATTATAACGTCTTATACGTTGCTTATATTGCTAATTAGTATAAAGACCGTTCGCGGGTGAAAATCGACCGTTGACGGGTTTAACGTACT
>DBEYTJ010000020.1:0-1351 GCA_048181065.1 Collinsella sp. | reverse complement strand
CCGCACGAGATCAGGAGGCCCGGGGACGCCTCGGAGCTCGTGGCGGCCAGGCGCGCAGCGAGGGTCAGCCAGGTGCGGGCGGCTTCGATACTCGGCACCAGCGAGAAGTACATCTCGATGCTGGAGAGGGGCCAAAGGGAGCTCAAGCCCATAAGGAGGGCCTACGAGGCGGGGCTCCCGCTCGATTGGGACAGGCAGGCGTTCGAGGCCGAGCGCAAATTTGATTCTAAAAAACACCTTGCCAAATAGGAGCCTCTTTGCATGTCCGAGGACGTTCCGGAGAGAAACCCCGTCACGCCCCCGGATTCCCGGTGGGAGTTCTAGACCTTGTCGGCCTTAGTACATACCGCCGCCCTGCTGACCAGCGGTAGCAGCAGCGATAGCATCCTCAAGCTGAGTGTTCTTGGGCACATCGGAGACGGTGGCCTCGGTGATGAGAATCAGGCTGGCGACAGAAGCAGCGTTCTGCAGGGTGACGCGGCTGACCTTGACGGGGTCGAGGACGCCCATCTCAATCATGTCGCCCCACTCGCCGTTGGCAGAGTTGAGACCCTGGCCGGCGGGCAGCTCGGCAACCTTGTCGACCACGACAGCGCCCTCAAAGCCAGCGTTCTTGGCGATGGTAGCGACCGGAGCGGTCAGAGCCTTCTTGACGATATCGACGCCAATCTTCTCCTCGGGGTCGTCGATCTCAACAGCGTCGAGCGCAGGAGCAGCGTCCATGAAGGCGACGCCGCCGCCAGCGACAATGCCCTCCTCGACAGCAGCGCGGGTAGCCTGCAGGGCGTCCTCGACGCGGTGCTTGATCTCCTTGAGCTCGGACTCGGTAGCAGCGCCGACCTTGATGACGGCAACGCCACCGGAGAGCTTGGCCAGGCGCTCCTGGAGCTTCTCGCGGTCGAAGTCAGAGGTGGTGTTCTCCATCTCGCCCTTGATCTGAGCGATGCGGGCGTCGATGGCCTCCTTGGAGCCAGCGCCGCCGACGACGACGGTGTTGTCCTTGGAGATGGTGACGGACTTAGCGGTACCGAGCATATCGGCGGTGATGTCAGCGACCTTCACGCCCAGCTCGTCCAGGGCAGCCTGACCACCGGTGAGGACGGCGATGTCCTCGAGGATGCGCTTGCGGCGATCGCCGTAGCCCGGGGCCTTGACGGCGCAGACGTTGAGGGCGCCACGGATCTTGTTGAGGACGAGGGTGGGCAGAGCCTCGCCGTCGATGTCCTCAGCGATGATGAGCAGGCCACGGCCAGCGCGCTGGACAGCCTCGAGAACGGGCATGATGTCCTGAACGCTGGAGATCTTCTGGTCGGTGATGAGGATGTACGGATCCTTCATCACGGCCTCCATG
>DBEYTJ010000019.1:0-2070 GCA_048181065.1 Collinsella sp. | reverse complement strand
CCGCACGAGATCAGGAGGCCCGGGGACGCCTCGGAGCTCGTGGCGGCCAGGCGCGCAGCGAGGGTCAGCCAGGTGCGGGCGGCTTCGATACTCGGCACCAGCGAGAAGTACATCTCGATGCTGGAGAGGGGCCAAAGGGAGTTCAAGCCCATAAGGAGGGCCTACGAGGCGGGGCTCCCGCTCGATTGGGACAGGCAGGCGTTCGAGGCCGAGCGCAAATTTGATTCTAAAAAACACCTTGCCAAATAGGAGCGTCAGGACGGAGGAAGCCCCGCAGCGCGCAGCACGTAGTGCGCAGCGGGGCTTCCGACATGTCCGAGGACGTTCTGAAAAGTAACAACAGGGCGGGCCCGGACAAACAACCGACTACAGGTCGATGTGCGATTCCTTGATCGGGAACGGCTCCGCGAAGTGGCACGCGCAGCAGTGGCCCGGGGCAACTTCCTTAAACTCAGGAAGCTTCTCGGAGCAGATACCCTGAGCGATCGGGCAGCGCGTGTGGAAACGGCAGCCGGTCGGCGGATCCAGCGGTGACGGCGGATCGCCGGCGAGGATGATGCGCTTGCGGGTCTTCTGGATATCAGGATCGGGCACCGGCACGGCAGACAGCAGCGACTGCGTGTACGGATGGTGAGGCTCGCTGTAGAGCGTCTTCCAGTCCGAAACCTCGACCATCTTACCCAGGTACATAACGGCAACGCGATCGGAGATGTGCTGCACGACGGAGAGGTCGTGAGCAATGAAGAGATAAGCAGTACCGAACTTATCCTGAAGCTCCTTCAGCAGGTTCAAAACCTGGGCCTGAATGGAAACGTCAAGTGCAGAGACAGGCTCGTCGCAGATGATCAGCTTGGGCTTCAGAGCGAACGCGCGGGCAATGCCGACACGCTGACGCTGACCGCCGGAGAACTCGTGCGGATAGCGGTTGATGTGCTCGGGGTTCAGACCGACGACGTCCAGCAGCTCGCGGACACGCTCAATACGCTCCTCCTTGGTGCCCACGCCGTGAATGGTCATGGGCTCGGAGACGATCTCGCCGATGGTCATACGAGGGTTGAGCGAAGCATAGGGATCCTGGAAGATAAACTGCATCTCGCGACGCATGTCCTTGATCTCATGTTTGCTCATCTCGGCAACATCTTTGCCCTGGAAGAACACCTTACCGGCGGTCGGCTTGGTCAAGCGCATGATGGTGCGACCCGTCGTGGACTTACCGCAACCAGACTCACCAACCAGACCAAAGGTCTCGCCAGGATAAATCTCAAAAGAGATGTCATTTACAGCAGAGACGACACGCTTGGAAAAACGCTTGGCGAACATGCCGGACTCAGCGGGGAACTCCTTAGAGAGGTGCTCGACCTTCAGCAACGGAGTACGCTCGTTGGTATCTGCCATTACGCCTCGCCTCCCTTCTTGGAATCCTTGCGCGTACGGGACGTCTCAGGAGCGTTCTTGAGAAACTCGGGGTCACCGGAGTAGTGGCATGCAGAGTAATGACCAGACTCGGTGACAACGCGCTCGGGGCGCTGCTTGCGGCACTTATCGGTCGCATAGGGACAACGAGGCGAGAACACGCAGCCCTCGGGCAGGTTCATGAGCGAAGGCGGGTTGCCGTGAATCGGCGTAAGCGGCTTCTTCTCTTCGATGGCCTGCTCCGGGATGGAGCGGATAAGGCCCCAGGTGTAGGGGTGGCGGCTCTCGTAGAAGATTTCCTCAGCAGTACCGAACTCGACGGGACGGCCGGCGTACATAACCATGATCTTGTCGGCCATGTCGGCGACGACGCCCAGGTCATGGGTAATCATGATGATGGCGTTGCCGTTCTTCTCCTGCATTTCCTGCATGAGCTCGATAATCTGAGCCTGAATGGTAACGTCCAGAGCCGTCGTGGGCTCGTCGGCAATCAGAATATCGGGATCGCAGGCAAGAGCCATGGCAATCATGACTCGCTGACGCATACCGCCAGAGAACTGGTGCGGATACTCATTGACGCGCTTCTCGGGCTCGGGGATACCCACGAGGTCCAAAAGCTCGGTGGCACGCTTGAGCGCCTCCTGCTTGGAGTAGCCA
>DBEYTJ010000018.1:0-1466 GCA_048181065.1 Collinsella sp. | reverse complement strand
TGGGCAACCAAGGGTTTGCGGGTGATGACCTTGAGTATCGGCACGTTGCCGCACACGCACACCGGAATCTCCGGCGGACACGTGCACCCCTGGCTCATCTCCTTAAAGTGGTTCTTTACGATACGGTCCTCGAGCGAGTGATACGAGATGACGCAGATGCGTCCGCCCGGGTTGAGCCACCTTGTGGCGGCGTCAAGCCCTCGCTCGAGCACATCGAGTTCGTGATTGACCTCGATGCGAATGGCCTGGAAACTTTTCTTGGCCGGGTGTCCGCCATGCCGACGGGCGGCAGCGGGGATACCAGCCTTGATGATCTCGACAAACTGACCAGTGGTTTCGATCGGTTCATGCTCGCGGCGGCGCACGATCTCACGTGCGATCTGCGAGGCGAACTTCTCTTCGCCGTAGACGCGTAGAATCCGGGCGAGGTCGTGTTCGTTATAGGTGTTGATGACCTCAGCTGCGTTTAAGGTGTTGTTACCCGGATCCATCCGCATGTCCAATGGGGCGTCCTCGTTGTACGAAAAGCCCCTGCCAGGGATATCGAGTTGCGGCGACGAAACGCCCAAATCGAACAGGAAGCCATCGACCCCGGGCACCTCGGCCGAGCAAAGCAGCTCGTCCAAGTCGCCGAAGTTGCCCTTCAGCAGCTGGTGCGGTACGCCGGGAACCTCGCGGTCCAGACGGGCGCCAGCGGCCTCGAGGGCCATGTCGTCCTGATCGACGCCGAGCAAAAGGCCGGTCTCCCCCACCTGCGCGGCCATCTTTACCGAATGGCCGGCACCGCCAAGGGTGCAGTCGCAGACGACGGAGCCGCTCTTTAGCTGCAGCGACTCAAGCACTTCGCCGAGCATGACAGGTTCATGCCGATATTCTTGTGTCAAGATCCCACGCTCCATCCGTTACTCGTGCCTTGCCCTTACGAGAAGAAGAGGTCCAGCAGGGCCTCGTCGTCATCGTCCTCATCGGCCGTAGCGCGGTCCCAAACCTCAAGGTGGTCGTAGTTGCCCACAACCGTGACCTCGCGGTCGAGGTTCGCCTGCTTGCGGAGAGACTCAGAAAGACCGATACGACCCGCGCTGTCCACATCCATCGACGTGGTGCGCTTGTTAATCGCCCTCATGAGCTTCTGGTCGTTGATGTCACGCGGGTTAAAACCCTCGTGGCCCTCACGACCCGCGAAGAGTCCTTCGACCCACTTATCGAAGGCCTCGGCAGAGAACACGTACAGAGCATCGACATCCAGGGCTTTGAACACGCGAACGTGCTCTCCAAGCTCCTCGCGAAGGGGTGCAGGCAGGGATAGACGACCTTTTGCATCGAGATTGCGCTCGTATGCACCCGTCATTCCCATGTGCGCCCTCCCCTCGGTTACTCAGATGGCACGTACGCGGGGAACCACCCCGCCTGTCGACGTCATCAATAATATGGGGAACCGCCCCATTTTTCAACACCTTTCCCCACCC
>DBEYTJ010000017.1:0-6285 GCA_048181065.1 Collinsella sp. | reverse complement strand
TTCTACCTCAACTTGTGAATTCAGACGAAAGGACGTTCTGATGAAGAAGACCATCGCAATCGGTTGCGACCATATCGTTACGGACGAGAAGATCTATCTGGCCGACCGCCTGGAGCAGGCTGGCTACAAGGTGCTCGACTGCGGCACCTACAGCCACACCCGTACGCACTATCCCATCTACGGTAAGGCCGTGGGCGAGGCTGTTGCCAGCGGCAAGGCCGACTTTGGCGTGGCCCTGTGCGGCACCGGCATCGGCATCACCAACGCCGTCAACAAGGTTCCCGGCGCCCGCTGCGCCCTGGTTCGCGACATGACCTCTGCCCTGTATGCCCGTCGCGAGCTCAACGCCAACATTGTGGGCTTTGGCGGCAAGATCACCGGCGAGTTCCTGATGGCCGACATCATGCTTGCCTTCCTGGAGGAGCCCTACGAGAAGACCCCCGAGCACGATGCCCTGATTGCCAAGATCGATGCCTGCAATAAGGCCGACGCCGAGGCTCAGGCTGACCCGCACTTCTTTGACGAGTTCCTCGAGAAGTGGGACCGCGGCGAATACCACGACTAGTGGGGTTACGCGTTTTTACCAAACCGCGTAACGGGTCGACGCTGCGAAGCCATCTGGCGGGCTAGCTGCTCCGATAACACGTTTGCTTGCTTGGCTTGAGTGCTTCGCTCTTGGCGGTACCAGGCATTCTGCAGCTTTTCAATTGACGGCTCGCGTTTCTGTGAGGGGGCGCGGGCCGGTTTTCTATCAGCCCTATTGACTTGGCGGGCTGTTGTAAGAAAGGGAAGGCTCCTATGGAGTTTGTTCTTGATAACGGTTCTATCCGCGTAGCACTGAGCACGGCGGGCGGGTCGTTCACTTCTATTGCGGCCAACGGCCGTGAGTACTTGTGGCAGGGTGATCCGGCGGTCTGGTCGGGGCAGGCGCCCATTTGTTTCCCGATCTGCGGTGGCCTTCGTGACGGTCACGCAACGACCATGGGTGGCCGCGAGGTAAAGCTCGCCCGCCACGGCTTTGCGCGCAAACAGGAGTGGAAGCTCGAGGAACAGAGCGACAACATGGTTGCGCTGAGCCTAAGCTCTACCGACCATGCCGAGTTGCTCGAGCAGTACCCGTATCCGTTTAAGATCGTTGCTCGTTACACGATTGATTCGGAAAAGGTGGCCGTGTCGTACGAGGTGACCAATGAGGGCACCGAGGACATGCCGTTCTTTGTGGGCGGTCACCCCGGCTTTAAGTGTCCGCTCGACGAGGGCGAGTCCTATGACGACTACGAGCTTCGTTTCGATCAGCGCGAGGCCGCCGAGCTCTGTACTGCCGTTCCTTCGACGGGCTTGATTGATGTTGAGCATCGCAGCAAGAACCCGATGGTTGGCCATGACCTGCCGCTGACCCACGGGCTTTTCGACTTTGCAGAGACCATCTTCGATGTGCTCGAGAGCCGTGTTGTTACGCTGACCAAGAAGACCGAGGACAAGGGCGTGCGCCTGACGTTCCCCGATATGCCGTACCTAATTGTGTGGAGCAAGCCCGAGGGCGACTTTGTGGCCGTGGAACCGTGGGGTGGCTTGTCCACCTGCTCCGACGAGGACGATATCCTGGAGCATAAGCGCGGCTGCCTGGTTGCCAAGCCGGGGGAGACCGTTACCCGCGGCTTTGAGATCGAGATCCTTTAACGAGCTATCGTATGTTTGGGGCCGCGCGTGTCGTGCCCCGGAACAGGAGTTCAATATGATTCTGACCGTTACCATGAACCCGTCGATTGATACGCGCTATCAGCTCGACAAGTTAATCATCGACGATGTTAACCGTGTGACGCCCGAAAAGACCGCTGGCGGTAAGGGCCTCAACGTGAGCCGCGTGCTGCTGCAGCTGGGCGACGACGTGCTCGCGACCGGTCTGCTCGGCGGCCACATGGGTGCCTATATGGCCGAGCTCATGGATGCCGATGGCGTCAAGAACGACTTTGTGCCCATCGCCGGTGAGACGCGCATTTGCCTGAATATTCTGCACGAGGGTAATCAGACCGAGCTGCTGGAGAGCGGCCCGCAGATCGCCCCGGCCGAGCTCGAGGCCTTTACGGCCAAGTTTGCCGAGCTTGCAGCGAAGGCGGACGTTGTGACGCTTTCGGGCTCGCTGCCGCGTGGTGTCGATGCCGGCTACTATGCCGAGCTCGTCAAGATCGCTGAAGAGGCGGGCGCTAAGGTGCTGCTCGACACCTCTGGTGCATCGCTGGAGGCCGCGCTGGAGTCTAACGCTAAGCCCGAGCTCGTAAAGCCCAACCTGACCGAGATTAACGGCCTGCTGGGTACGTCCTTTACGACCGATGATGTCGATGCCCTGCGCGAGGCGCTCGCCGCCGATGGCCGCTTTGCCGGTATTCCCTGGGTTGTCGTTTCGATGGGCGCTGCCGGTTCGGTGGGCTTCCATGAGGGTCGCGCGTTCCGCGCCAAGACGCCCGCGATTGCGGCTGTGAACGCGACGGGTTCCGGCGACTCGACCATCGCCGGCTTTGCGCATGCCATTGCGGCTGGTGCCGATGACGTCACGGTGCTCAAGACCGCCAATACCTGCGGCAAGCTCAACGCTATGGATCCCAAGACCGGCCACCTGGTCATGGATCGCTGGGACGAGATCTACAACAACGTTGAAGTAACGGAGCTTTAGGGTTACGCGGTTTTGCCAAACCGCGTAACGGCTCGACGCTGCGCGGGCCGCATTTGGACAATCTGACGTTCAACTTCAAGGGCGCGACCAGAAGGTCAGCGCCCTTTCGTTTCACGTCACCTTGTCTCAAATGCGGCCCGCTCGCTGTCGTTTCCAAGACATCGGCGTTGTCTTGCTTCGGGAATGCGGCAGATAGAGACGTTCCTTTTTTGCCGGCAGTTTGGGACACTCCTTACGGGGCACCCCCTCCACAGCGCCTATGCCAGCTTGTCGATTTGCCCAATCTCCCAGAGCGGAATATTGACGAGCGTGCCTTCGTCTCTATATGCCGCTAACGATGTTCTCACGCAGCGCTCGAGCTTGAACTTCTCGCAGGCAATCCTCAGGCTCTTTGCTTTGAGATTCTCTGCCGCCTTGACCTCGAGCGGAAGCACGGTCCCCGCATGGTCGACGGCAAAGTCAGTCTCTGCATTGCCGGAGGAGGACGACCAATACGCGGGAGTATTGCCTTGGAGCAAAAGCTCCTGTGCGACGTATTGCTCGGTCAGCGAGCCTTTGAACTCCGTAAAAACAGCGGGCCCGTTCAGAACAATGGCTGGCGTGAGGCCGGAGAGTGCTCCGAGGATGCCGGTGTCGATGCAGAACAGCTTGAAGCCCGAGAGATCCTCGTAGCTTGTGAGCGGTGCTCTTAGGGCGGAAACACGTGGTACCTTATGAACGATTCCATAGTCCATGAGCCACTGGAGGCTTTCCTCAAAATCGCGTGCGCGCGCCCCGGGACGAAGCGCGCCGTAGACGAACTTCTTGTTTTCCTTTGCGAGCTGGCCGGGAAGGGATTTCCAAACCAGCCTCATGCGCTCGACGATGCGGGCTGGCGCATGCTTGCCAAAATCGGATTCATAAGCTTCGATGATTTGCTGCTGAAGCCTGCGGGCCTCGATGAAATCGTGGGAGGCGGCGAAAGCGGAGACAACTTCTGGCATGCCACCGACAACGAGGTATTCCTTGAGCAGGCGCTCGAGCTTTTCGGAAACGTTTGTCAGCAGGTCCATGTCTGCGGCAAGGATGGCATCTGCGAGCGGATCGCCATCGACGGCACGAACGAACTCGACAAACCCCATGGGGCGCATGGTAAGCTGGTCAATCTTGCCGACGGGGAAAGACTCGTTTTCGCGTCGGAGCGCGAGCCCCATATAGGAGCCGGCTGCCACGATATGGTATTCCGGCGCCAGCTCGTTGAAGTATTTGAGCGAGGTGATGCCACGCGGTGCCTCTTGGATTTCGTCGAAGATGATGAGCGTGTCTGTCGGCGTTATGGTCTGGCCGCGCAGGAGCTCTATCTGGGAGATGATGCGTTTGGGGTCAAGGCTTCCGTCGAACAGCGAACGTGCGCCCGGTTCGAGCATAAAGTCAAAACGGATGACGTTTTGATACTGCTGACCTGCGAATTCGTTGAGAAGCCAGGTTTTTCCCGTCTGGCGGGCCCCCTTAAGCAGGAGGGGCTTGCGGTTTGCCCTAGATTTCCAAGCGATGAGTTCGTCCATTAGCTGTCGCTGCATACTGCCCCCTAACGATCATGGTTAGTATAAGACCGTCTTGGTCTTTCCATCGAAAAATGTGGGAGTAAACCACGTTTTTCCATCGAATAATGTGTGAGGCAACCACTTTTTTCCATCGAATAATGTGGGAGTTTAGGTCGGCACCTGGGGACGTTCCTTCTCTGCCGGCAGTTTGGAACACTCCTTGTTTTGGTGCAAATTAGCTACCCTTGCATCAGAAAACGGCGCCCGTCGGCGATGTTGCCGGCGGGCGCCGTGGTCGTGTAGGCGCTATTTGTTAAGTGCGTGCGTTCGAGCTCGCGTGCTACAGCGAGTCGATAAAGCGCTGCTGGGCGGCGCGTCCCGCCTCGTCCCACTTAAAGACGCCGGCGTTGTCGAGCACGTGGCCAAACACCACGCCGACCTCCTCGTGCAGGATATCGATGGCGTTGTCGGTCGTAAGCTCGTCGGCGCGGCGAGCAAAGACGTCCTCGGCCCACGCGGCATGGCTGCGGCAAAGGTCGTCGCCCTCGAGCGCGCCAGCAAGGTCGTAGCTGGCATCGGCCTTGGCCGCCAGCAAGTGCTCGCGGACAGCGCCGAGCTCGGGAACCAAGCGCGGCGGCAAAATGGCCAGGCCCATGACCTCGATCAGGCCGATGTTCTCCTTCTTGATGTGGTGGTACTCGGCATGCGGGTGGAATACGCCCAGCGGATGCTCGTCGGTCGTGATGTTGCAGCGAAGCGCCAGGTAGGCCTCGTAAATCTCGCCGCCGGCATTGCCGCGGGAGTCGACGCGGCGGATGACGGGCGTCACGGTGTTGTGCGCCACGCCGTCGGCTGTGTGCGCGATGACGCCCACCGACTCATCGGTCCACTCGCGCCAGGCGAGGATGATCTTCTCGGCGGCGTCGAGCAGCTGGGCGCGGTCGTGCGAGCGCAGTCGCAGCACCGAAAGCGGCCACTGCAACACGGTACCGCTGACCTGGTCAAAGCCGGGCACGCTAAACTGCGAGACCTCGGCGGCATGCATCATGGGGAACTCGTGCGCGCCGCCCTGGAAGTGGTCGTGCGACAGAATCGAGCCGCCCACGATGGGCAGGTCGGCGTTGGAGCCAATAAAGTAATGCGGGAACAGGTCCACAAAGTCGAGCAGGCAGGTCAGACCCTTGCGGTCGACGTGCATCGGACGATGCTCGGAGCTCATGGCAATGCAGTGCTCGTTAAAGTACGCGTACGGGCTGTACTGGAAGCCCCAGCGCTCGCCGTCGAGCTGGATGGGGATGACGCGCAGATTCTGGCGGGCGGGGTGAGCGCCGCCGTCGGCTGCGGCGGAGCGTCCGGGATAGCCCTCGTTTTCGATGCAGAGCTGGCAGGCGGGATACTTCTCGCCCGTGTTCTTAGCTGCACCTGCCGCGGCGATATCGCGCGGGTCCTTCTCAGGCTTGGACAGGTTGATGGTGATCTCCAGGTCGCCCCAGTTGGTGGGGGTGCTCCATTTGATGTTGCGCGCGATGGCGGCGCGGCGCACGTAGCCGGCGTCGCAGCACAGACCGTAGAACCAGTCGGTCGCGGCGCGGGGCTCGTTGACGCCCATGCGGCCGTTGAACTCCTCGTTTACAACCGAAGGCCTCGGCATGAGCGCGCCCATAATGCGCATGGCAATGCGGTCGCGGCCAGACGCCGTGTCCTCGGCGGCGCCGTTGGCAACGGCAGCCTCGGCAAGCGCAGCAAGCGTGCCCTCCAGGTCAAAGTTGGGCAGGGTATCGGGGTGCAAGAGCGAGAGTTTCTCGACCTGGAGCGCCCAGGCCATGTCGAGCGCCGGGCCCGTAGCACCGATGCACTCGAGAATGGTGTTATACGCCCAGATGCGATCGTCCTGGCCGATCATCGATCGGTGGATAGCGTACTCGATCAGGTTCTGCGCGGCCTCGCGCACGTCAGTCATTACAGCCATGCCGCGTAAGCCCCCTTGTCAGAAATTGCGTAGTGGCGGGCAGAGCCCTCGCCCAGCCAGCCGTTCATCTTGGTGATAAAGGTGTCGACCAGGTCGAGCGGCACGAAGGCCTGGATGGTGCC
>DBEYTJ010000016.1:0-4545 GCA_048181065.1 Collinsella sp. | reverse complement strand
TGGGACAGGCGCCCCTCGGTGATGGCGTGCTCGAGCGTCGAGACGATATGCTGCTGGCCCACCACGGAGTCGAAGGTGAGCGGGCGATACTTTCGGTACAACGATTCCATGGGTGCTCCCCCGGGTATACTGAGTCTTGTTGCCGCGGCGGCCATGCGGTCGCACGGCATACTGCATCCATAATAACCCGTACGGCGAGCCCGCCGCGATAGGAGTCCAAAGAGCATGGCAGACGCAGAGAGCAACCTCGTTCCCTCCGAAGCAGCCGACCAGGTCGAGGTCGCGCTCGAGGAGCAGGCCGCAGCCGACGACGGCATTCTGTACCTCAACGAGTACCAGTACGAAAACGACCTCGTCACCGACTTTGCGCGCCTGGTCGCCTCGCCCAGGCGTCGCGGCTCGCTGTATGTCGCCGCGGCAATTGCCGCGCTCATCGGCATCGGCATGCTGGTGGCCGGCGGCAACTGGATCAAGTTCGGCGTCGTCCTAATCGTATTCGGCGCCTTTTTGGCCTGGTGGAGCAAAAATCTGCACCATACGCTCGCGCGCGACTTTATCGAAGCCGTCGAGGCAGACGAGTCCATGGGCGGCCGCTACCGCCGCGTCGCCGCCAACGAGGACGGCCTGATGGTCTGGGGCAAGAGCGGCAAGTCGCAGTTCTTCCCGTTTGAGAAGCTCGACCATGTACTCGACGGCGAGCGCATCTTTGTGGCCATGTTCGCCGACCAGGGCGTGACGATCCCTAAGGACACCTTTGTGCGTGGTGATGCCGAGCAGTTTGGCTCCTTCCTCAAGACGCGCATCAACAAAAAGCTGCGCATCGAGACCAAACGCAAAAAGATGAAGGCCGAAAAGGCCGCTGCCAAGGCCAAGCAGGAAAGCGAGCCTAAGAATGCAAAGGCCAAACAGCGCAAGCAGAAGAAGAACAAGAAGAAGCGCTAAGGCCAAGTCAGATAGGCCACCTCGCCCCGCTACCTTCACCATGCACCCGAGCGTGCTACACTAGCAGCATCTATGCCACCGCGAACGGCTCGGCTCCGCGCCCGCCGCTCGCAAACGAACTTTAAACGCACGAGGGTTGGCCATGCCGCTTTTCTCGCAACATACCGCCCGGTTCTCGCCGGACGTTCCCTTGGAGGGCACCAGCTCTCGCGAGCTGCTCAAGCGGTTCCAGCCGCTCGAGACGCTTGCGACCGGCGGTTTTGGCTCCATCGAGATTTGCCGCGACACGCACCTGCGCCGTCGCGTCGCCATTAAGCGCATCCCCCTTATCAACGGCGCCGGCATGCCCGCCAGCGACATCATGGATGTCCTGCGCGAGGCACACACCGCCGCCATGCTTCAACATCCCAATATCGTGCAGGTTATCGACTTTACGCACGATACCGCCTATGCCTACCTCGTCATGGAATATGTCGACGGCATGTCGCTCGCCGACTTTTTGCATCGCGTGGACGGCCATTCGCTCACCTTTGACGAGGCCGCGGCAATTGCCGACGCGCTGGGCCAGGCGCTCACCTTCGCCCATAGCAACGGCGTGCTCCACCTGGATATTAAGCCCGCCAACGTGCTCATCGACCACTCGGGCAACGTAAAGCTCACCGACTTTGGCATGGCGCGACTGTCGTCTGCCGGCGGCTTTGGCGGCTCGCGCGGCGGCACCATCGGCTACATGCCACCCGAGCAGCTCGATATCGAGACCGGCACAGTCGACGAGCGCGCCGATGTCTTTGCCCTCGCCTGCGTGATCTACGAGGGCCTGTGCGGCAGCGCCCCCTTTATGGCCGCCACGCCCGGCGACTCGCTCGGCCGTATCATCGGCGGTGCCACCTACCCCAGCGAGCTCATCCCGCACTTTCCCCCGGGAGCCGAGGCTGCGCTCATGAGCGCCCTCTCCCCCATGCCGCAAGACCGCCCCAACAGCATCGAGGCATTTTGCGACCAGCTGCTCGACGACTTGGGCAGCGTGCGCGAGGGCCGTCGCAGCCTGGAGCAGATGGTGGGCGAGCTGTCGGATGACGAGCGCGCGGCAGACGATATCGAATCGTTACCCTATGAGGACGACACCATCGAGGTCGACCCCGCACTCGGCTGGGTCGGCACGCGCTGGAGCCACGCGCGCGATTACACCATGCGCGCCATCTCGGCGCTAACGTGCGGTGCCTTTAGCTTTTTGATCATGCAGACGGCTGGCGTCGCGGCGCTTCCCGGACTTATTGCCGCGGCCATCGCAATTGGGGCGGCCGCCGGCCTGGCCCCGCAGATTGGCTCGGCCATCTCGGCCGTGGGCTTTTTGGTACTTATGGCCAACGCCACCATGCAGACGCAGGGCATCCTGTCGATGCTACCCGTCGCGGTGCTCTTTGCCGCCACCATGTCCGGTTGGTGGATCGCCTGGGGACGCACCGAGGCGGCCGCGAGCGCGGCGCTCACCTGCGCGGTAGCACTTGGCTGTCTAACGGGTGACGTCCTCCTTGCCGCCGGGGTCGCCGCCGGCATCGCGGCCTTTTGGCTCGGCCCGGCAAGCGCCGCGGCCGCTACGGGAATGGGCGCGCTTTTTGGCCGCCTGGCTACGGTTGCGCTTTCCGCCGGAGGCGTGCTGGGGCTCGGCAATGTTGCCGCGGCGCTGGGAGACATGCTCTTCTGGGCTGCCGTTGTGCTTGTCGCGGCGACAGCTGCACTGACATCTCTGCTGCTCAACGCCCATGCCAGGCGTGCCGAGCAGGGCTCGAACCTGGCTGCAATCGCTGCCATCGCCGGCTGCGGAATAGGCACCGCGGCGTCGCTCTGTCTTGCACACCATATGGAAATTGCCAGCCTTGCGGCCGCGGTCGTCGTCAAGGCGGCGGTTGCGGGAACCCTATCCTCTATAATCGTTGGGATATGCCTATATTTGCTCGGATACCAAAGAACCTATACGGAGAGTGATCTTTCGTGAACTTCCTGAACATCTTCGAGGACCACGTGGCCGGCATCTTCGGTGCCACCCGTGCCCCGTTCTCCTTTAAGAAGCTTGCCAAGCAGGCCGCTCGCGACATGGAGGATCAGACTCTGGTGATCAACGGCGTCAACACCGCGCCGGCACTCTATACCATCCTGATCGCCGCCGACGACGATCCCATGCTCGCTCCGTTCTACCCCGAGCTTTCGCGCGAAGTCCGCGAGTTTGTGAAGGCACAGGCCGAAAAGCGCCGCTATGTGTTTGTCGGCGAACCCCTCGTTCGCTTTATGATCGACCCGCAGCTGCGTGCCGGTAAGTTCTCGGTCTTTGCCGAGAACGTCGACGCCCCCACGCTCGGTCGTTTGTACGAGGAAGAACGCGCTTACCAGAATGGCCTGGGCCAGAACAACTCGGCCGCAAGCCGCGCCGCCAGCGCTCCCCGCGCCGGCAAGCAGCAATTCGCCGCTCCGCAGCAACAGCACCCCGCCGCCATGCCCCAGCAGCCGTCGCCCCGTGCCGCCGCTCCCGACCCGCTCGCCGTGGCCGATCCCTTTGCGCCCAGCGTCCCCGACCCCGCCGCCGCGCCCATCCCCGTGCCGCAGACCGTCTCTCGTGACGCCCTCGCCGGTATGGGCGGAGCCGCCGCGACCGGCGCCGCCGTGGGCCTTGGCGCCGCGGCCGGTATTGCCTCCAACATGGCGAGCACCCGCGCCCCGCAGCGCCCGCTCGCCCAGCTCGTCGACGTCGTGAGCGGCGAGAGCCACAGCATCACTTCCGCGCAGGTGACCATCGGTCGCGAGCGCTCGGTTTCGGACATCGCCCTGCGCGACCCCAACGTGTCGCGCCGTCACGCCCAGCTCACCTTTACCGGTTCGGACTGGTCGATCGAGGACCTCAATTCCACCAACGGCACGCTCGTCAACAACCGCCGCATCACGCGCTGCCCGCTGCGCAACGGCGACCTGCTGACGTTTGGCCTGAGCACCTTTGAATTTAGGGGATAGTCGCTTATGAACATCGATATCGTCCTTTTTGCAGGCCGCATCGTCCTGGTCGCCCTGCTCTACATCTTCCTGTTCGCCGTCATGAAAACCGGCGTGGGACTCGTGCGCGGCCAGCGCCGCGACTCCGCTATCTGGACGATCGATGTGGACAAGGGTCCGCGCGGCATCCGTGGCATCCACGTAGACATGCTCGGCCCCGTCATCGTGGGCCGCTCGCCGTCCTCGGACATCTGCATCAACGAACCGTTTGTCTCGGCCTCGCACGCACGCTTTTCGCTGCAGGGCCCGGCACTCATCATCGAAGACCTCAACTCTTTGAACGGCACGCTCGTTAACGGCCGTCAGCTGGTGGAGCCCGCAACGCTGCGCGAGGGTGATGAGGTCCAGATTGGCGACGTGGTCATGAAGGTGAACCGTCGATGATCGACGAGGAGAACAAGTCCGCAACCATGCCCGAGACGCCGACTGCCCCCGCAGCTGCGCCGGCTCATGCCGCTCCGGCGCGCCCTGCGACCGTGGAGCCCGAGGACACCGTGTTCTCCCTGCCTCTTTCGCATGTAACTCAAGAATATCCGGCACTCGTCGATGACGAGGACGCCG
>DBEYTJ010000015.1:0-8097 GCA_048181065.1 Collinsella sp. | reverse complement strand
TGATTGATCACCTGCGTAATTTTGACGTGATCCCTATGATTTCGCTCGGTCGCGATTTGCACGTCGAGGACTCGTACCATTGCATGATCACGCTGCCTGACGGCTCGCAGAAGAATATCGTCAAGTATGAGCGCGACGCGTGCGATCTTAAGATTCGCGAGGTGGAGAGCCTGCATGAGGTCGCTGATGCTTATCCCGTGGACAAGCTGCTGACGGCGGGCGATCCGGCCTACCTGCAGGCGCATTACGAGGAGATGTATGCGCCCTTTAAGCAGACGCTTTCGGGCATGTTTACGGCCGACTGGTACTTTGAGTACACGGCGCCCGGTATCGACAAGGCCCGCGCACTCGAGGGTGCCCTGCCCAAGCTCGGCATCGATGCCAGTGAGGTCGTATCGTTTGGCGACGGCCAGAACGACAAGTCCATGATTGAGTGGGCCGGCACCGGTGTTGCCATGGGTAACGCCGTCGAAGAGGTTAAGGCTGTAGCCCAGATGGTGACCGCCGATAACAACGAAGATGGCATTGCGGTGATGCTGGATAAGCTGCTGGGTTAGAATCGCCGATTAATGCATGGCTCGGGCGCCTGCTTGCGGGCGTCCTTTTGTTAGGGAGGGTGCCGTGTCCGCATTTCCGTTCGACGCCGTTATCTTTGACATGGACGGCGTCATTGTCGATACCGAGTATTACTACCTGGGCGAGACTGCCGCGTTTGCCAAGGAGCTTGGACTTAACCTGACTCAAGAGGAGTTGAACGGGCAGGTTGGTACCTCGCATCAGTTCTTCCTGCGTATGCTGGTCGATTGGTTTGAGCGCGCCGGGAAGGGGCATTTAACTGGCGAGGAAGCGTTGATCCGTTGGGACGAGTGGGCGCATAAGCGTCCGCGCGACTATCAGGCTTTGATTAACCCAGGCGCCGTGGATACGATTCGAGAGCTGCCGCGCCGTGGCGTTCGCGTGGCGCTTGCCAGCTCGTCTCCCATGGATAGCATCGAGGAAGTGCTCAATGCGTGCGGGCTGTCGGATGCCTTTGAGTATGTGGTGAGCGGCGAGCAGTTTAAGGAGAGCAAGCCCGAGCCCGACATCTACTTGCATGCGCTGGATCTGCTGGGGCTGCCCGCGAATCGCTGTTGCTGCGTCGAGGATTCGGTGCCTGGCATCACTGCCGGCAAGCGAGCCGGCCTGACGGTCATTGCCAAGCGCGAGGAGCGCTTTGGCTTTAGCCAGGATGCCGCGGACAAGATTATCGACCAGCTGCCGGAGCTGCTCACGCTTTCTTAGGAGCGCGGTAGTTGCGCGTTTTTCGGGTCTGATGAGTAAATAGCCAACATTTTGGTGCGACACCTAGCATACTTTAAGCTAATGCGGGCTTAAGGGCTTGTTGAATGCCCTTAAGCCCGTTTTAGAATTAATTGTGCTGGGAGAGGGTATATGCCACCGACTGAAGGGCCAACTGACGGTAAAGCAGCGATACCGCTGTACCAACAGGTTATTGATATCATCAAAAACGAAATCAACTCCGGCGCCTACAAGGCGGGCGCGCGGATACCCAACGAATTCGAATTGGCTGAGAGCTATAAAGTTGGCCGCGTTACCGTGCGACGCGCTATTGAGGAGCTCGTCCAGCAGGGCTATCTAACGAAGCGGCAGGGGAAAGGCACGTTTGTCAATGCCCCCAAGCTTAAGCGCAAGATTCGCCAGAAGGATGACGTCCAGAGTTTTTCGGACGCATGTCGCGTTAACGGAATGGAACCGGGGGCGTGTGTCATTTCGAGAAAGATACTGCCGGCGGATTCCACCGAAGCACAGTTCTTTGGTGTTCCCGTTGGAACTGACTTGATTTGCGTTGAGCGCGTGCGCACTGCCGATGGCGTCCCTGTCATGCTCGAGAACAACATATATGTTTACGAGGACAACGCCTATCTATCAACGGCACCTCTATCTAACCAATCCATTTTTGAGTTCGTGCGCAACCGAACGGGCCGCACGCCCGCGTTTACCGACCCGTGCACGCTCGAGATCGCGTGCGCGTCGCCCGAGGTCGCTCGGCTGTTGGCAGTTCCCGTTGGCGAACCCTTGTTTTATATGGAAGCCTTCTTTTTCGATGAGCAGCGGCGGCCGTTTATCATCGGTCGTCAGCGGATCGTTGGGTCTCGCTACGTTTTTGACATCTTGGACATTGCGAATGGAAACGCCCGGTGGATCATCTCACCGGGCGTTTCCATACCGTTCACGGCGCGAACACAACCGTTCAACCGCGTTGCGGCAACCAGTTTGAAATTATCTTGATGAAAGAAAAAAGCTGCTGGTAATCTATGGGACGTCATAGAACGTTTGCCTTATGCAAACGTTGAAGCGAGATGCGATGCAGTCTCGAGTTCTTTGGAGGTATCTATGTCAGATACGAAGGCGAAGAAGACAAACAGACGTTTTAAGTTCAAATTACCGCATGTCTATACGATCATGTTCTTGCTGATCGTTGTCTTTGCGGTCCTGACTTGGATCGTTCCCTCTGGTCAGTATCAGCGCAAGACGATTTCGACAGCGGCGGGCGAGCGTGAAGTCGCCGTTGCTGGAACCTATGAACAGGTCGATAAGAACTACACCGATTCCGAGACCGGCGAGACCATCAATCTGGGCCAGGATATCTTCGCGGTTCTGCAAGCGCCCACCAAGGGTATCCAAGAGGCTGCCGACGTCGTTGCGTTCGTCTTATTGATTGGCGGATCGTTCGCGATCATCACCAAGACCAACGCTTTGAATGCCGGCATGAGCCGTGTGATTAAAAAGCTCAAGAACAAGGACATCCTCATCATTCCCATCACGATGACGTTGCTGTCCATTTGCGGCACTACGTTTGGTATGTCTGAGGAAGCCCTGCCGTTCTATGCCATCTTCATTCCCATCATGATGGGTATCGGTTATGACTCGATGACGGCATTCATCATCTGCTTCCTTGGTCCTAACTTGGGATATTGTGCTTCGACCATCGACCCGTTTAATGTTTTGATCGCCCAAGGCATCATTGGCATCGAGGGTAATCCGCAACTGTGGCTGCGCGCCGTTTCTTGGGTCATCTTCACTGCCGTCGGTATCGCATGGGCCATGCGCTACGCCATGCGCGTCAAGAAAAACCCCGAGTCGTCCATTGTGTACGAGGACGATAAGCTCAAGCGTATTGAGTTTTCCGTGACCGATGCCTCCATCGAGGAAGAGTTCACTATCCGTCAGAAGCTCGTGCTTATCGATTTTGCTTGCGGTATGGGCATTATCGTCTGGGGTCTTGTTACCCAGGGCTGGTACATGAATGAGATTTCCGCCGTGTTCCTTGGCATGGGCTTGCTTGCCGGTATCCTGGGCGGCCTTGACCAGCAGACGATCGCAGAGGAGTTCGTTAAGGGTCTCGCCGACTTTGCGTACGCTGCCATCGTTATCGGTATCGCTCGCGGTATTCTGGTCATCGCCGAGGGCGGCATGATCATCGACACCATCCTCCAGGCGCTCGCTACCGCGCTTGCCGGTGCACCCGCCGCCGTCTACACCACGTTTATGTATATCGTCCTTGGCCTGCTCTCTTTGCTGGTTCCCTCGAGTTCTGGCCTGGCGGCGCTCACCATGCCCGTTATGGGCCCCCTGACCGAGCTCATGGGCCTCAATCCCGAGGCGGCCGTCACCGCGCTCCAGTTTGCCAACCAGACCATCAACACCATCAGCCCCGTGGCGGGCATGACGGTCGCCGGCCTTGCCGTGGCTAGGATTTCGTTTGGCCAATGGTGGAAGACCATTTGGAAGTTCTTCATTTTCATGGTCGTCTTTGGCCTGATCGTAACGGCAATCTCTGGCATGCTTCCGGTGTAGGTGGTTGTGATGTCTGATCGTTTGACGGTCCTGACGTCTAAGAGCGTCTTTACCGGTACGGGGGACCTGCCGTTTGAAGGTTTCGTAGCGGTCCGTGGCAATCGAATTGAGGCTGTTGGCACCAAGTGTGAGGTAGCTTCGTATTTGACCCAGGCGGACGAGGTAGTTGACCTGGGCGACCGCACCGTCATGCCTGGCCTGATCGACGTGCATACCTTCTATACAGGCTGGGCGCTGCGGACATTGGGGTCTGATCTGTCCGGCATCGCCGATGCCAAAGAGGCCGTGTCGCTCTTGCGTGCATGGAAAGAAGATCATCCGGATTGCGCGGCGGCTTTTGGCCACAATCTACCCGAAACGTTGGCATCGGATGCCGAGAACGCAAATACAGCAGCTGTGTTTGACGATTGTTTTGGCGATATCCCCGTCGTATGCTTTACATCGGGTGCGGAGACCTGCGTTCTCAATGCTGCCGCTAGTGCGCGATACGGCTTTACACCCCAGGCGTGCTATGCCGAGAAAATCTGGCGCATGATGAGCGATTTCCTCGCGCTGCCCGAGGTGCGTGCCGGGTATTCGGACTACATGAACATGCTTAACGAGCGCGGCGTTACCGCCATCAAGGAGATGGCGTTTGATGACTATTACGGCTTTGCCGACGAAATGGCTCGCCGTGAGGAATCTGGTGAGCTGACGGTTCGCGTCTCTATGATGTCGCAGCCGGTGGGTGCCGGTGCAAATCTGGCATATGCCCGCGAGGCGCGAGAGCGCTTCCGGGGACCGTTCGTTCGTTTTTCTGGCTTCAACCGTATGACCGATCGCGGCGTATGGGCGGGGCTTGCCGAGATGATAGACCCCTATGAGGACTCGGCCGATGCGGGCGCTGCCGGCAAGACGGTCGTCGAGGAGCCAGAGTGGGATCTGATTGAGAACGAGCTGCGTGCAATTGATGCTGACGGCTTCCGATATTCCTTGCATTGCCAGGGCGATGGCGCCGTTCGTCGCACCGTGGCGCTCTATGCCTCGCTGCCTCGAGACGAGCATGGACGGATGCTTCGTCGCCATGCGATTACCGATCTCGAGAACTCTGACCCGACCGATCTTGTCGAGTTTGGCAAGTTGGGCGGAATTTGCGAGGTCTATCCGCAGATTCTGACGCTGGACCGGCGCGAGGATTGCCTGTCGATGATGCGTCGACAAATTGGCGAGACGCGACTTTTGCACAGCTGGAATCGCCGCGGCATGGAAGATTCCGGATGCACAGTGTGCTGTGGCACGGATTTACCGCTGCTGATTCCGAGCCTGGGCGAGTCAATCTACAGCGCGTGCGGCGGATTCTTCGCCGACGGACTGCCTGTGAATGAGGTCAACACGCTGACGCTTGTCGAGCTCTTGCGTGCTTGGACTGCCGGGGGCGCGTACGATCTGATGCGCGAAGACGAGCTGGGTACGCTCGAGGTCGGCAAGCTTGCCGATATCTGCGTGCTCGATCGGGATGTGTTTGACCTCGATTATCGCGACGCACGCGATCTTGCGGTTGATATGACGATGTCGGACGGACAAATCGTGTTCGATCGAAATAAGGAGGCATAAGATGTCTGAATCCAAACCGACGCTGCGCCGCGAGCAGATTGCGGGCATGAATATCCACTACATCATGTGGTCGCTCGATTACTTCCTTGATGTGCAGCAGCGTTTGGGCTTTGAGTCCATTGAGCTGTGGTGCGCAGAGCCGCATGTGACGCTCGACCACACGGGCTACTTTGAGGCTGAGGTCCTGGCGAAAAAGGCTGCAGACCGTGGGCTTAGGTATCGTACTCTGTGCCCCGAGAACGTTGTCTATCCTTGGCAGTACTGCGCACGCAAACCGCTGCATGAACAGCGCAGCCTGGCGTACTTTAAGCACGGCATTGAGCTTGCCGAGGTACTTGGGTGCGACCGTATGTCCGTCAACTCGGGCTGGGGCGACTGGGACGAGGACCGCGAGGAAGCCTGGAAGCGCAGCCGCGAGCACTTGTCCATTCTGGCGGAGTATGCCGGCGAGCACGGTCTGGTGCTTACGATGGAAAGCCTGCGTCCCGAGGAGAGCAACCTTGTGACGACGGTTTCCGATGCGAAGCGCATGATTGACGAGGTCGCGAGCCCGTACTTACAGCCCATGGTTGATACAACCGCGATGGGCGTTGCTGGCGAGACGCTCGAGGACTGGTTTGCCACCTTTGGTGATGGGGCAATTCACGAGATGCACTTTATCGACGGTGACCCGTATGGCCATCTGGTGTGGGGCGATGGCAAGCACGATATGGACGCCTTCGTTGCCACACTCAACGCCCATGGTTTCGACGGCATGCTGGGCCAGGAAATCACGGACGGTCGTTACTACGATGATCCGGCGGCGGCAGATGCCAAGAACATGGCCGCATTCGAGAAATATCTGATTGACTAAAACAACTATCGGCCACGCAGCCAACGTCATTGATTGCGGCCAAACAAGAAAGGAACTGGATATGAACGCACACGATCTGATCAAAGAGGCAATTGCCGAGAAGGGCAAGTTCGACAGCGTCTACTGGATTGCTTGCGGTGGCTCCATGATCGATTTGATCCCGGCCCATGAGCTTCTGCAGCGCGAGGCAACCACCTTCACTTCGTATATCTATACGGCTCGCGAGTTCGATATCATGCGTCCGCGTCGTCTGGGCGAGAAGTCCCTGGTCATCGCTTGTAGCCACAGTGGCAACACCCCTGAGGTCGTCGAGGGCTGCGAGATTGCCCTTGCTGCCGGCGCTACGGTGATCGCCCAGACCGACAACGCTGGATCTAAGATCGACACCGGTAAATGGACCACGTGGGTCTACCCGTGGGGCGAGGGCGTGCCGCAGGCCGAGGTCCCCGCTGGCATTTCGCTGTCGCTTGCGGCAGAGCTGCTCGATCAGCAGGAGGGTTACGCCGATCTTGCCGATATGTATGCCGGTATCGCCGAGATGGATAAGATTCTTCCCTCGGCACGCGAGAAGGTAAATGCCGAGCTGGGCGATCGCTTTGCCAAGCTTTGCCAGGAGCACGAGTTCTTCTATATTCTGGGCAGCGGTCCCAACTTTAGCCAGACCTACGGTTTCGCTATCTGCTCTCTTATGGAGATGCAGTGGCAGCACTGCAGCTACATCCACTCTGCCGAGTACTTCCATGGCCCCTTCGAGGCTACTCAGGATGGCGTTTTTTACTTCCTGCAGATGGGCTCCAGCGAGTGCCGTGCTATGGACGAGCGCGCCCTGGCGTTCCTTAAGACGCATACCGATACGCTGATGGTGCTCGATGCCAAGGAGTACGGTATGGAAGCCGTGCCGGCGAGCGTCCGTGCCTATCTGGACCCGGTGCTGTTCTACGCCATGAACTGCGAGCTGCGTGCCGCACGCGGCAAGGTGTTTGATCACGATCCCGATTTCCGTCGCTATATGGGTGTTGTCGAGTACTAGAAGGAGCAAAGGCCATGGCATTTAACGTTAACGCGCTCGGATTTGGCGACAACGTCGTCGATCGCTACGAGCATATCCACACCATGTATCCCGGCGGCAATGCGGTGAACTTCGCCGTTTATGCCAAGAAATGCGGTGCCGCACGCTCCGCATACATGGGCATTTTTGGCAATGATGCCGCTGCCGAGCATGTCATTGCAAGCCTCGAGGATGAGGGTATCGAGCTTGACAAGTGCGAGCAGATGATTGGCGAGAACGGAGCGGCTCGCGTGACCGTCGTCGACGGTGACCGTGTCTTCCTCGGCTCCAACGAGGGCGGTATCCGTGGCGATGCGCGCTATGTCCTCGATCGCTTTGACCTTGCGTACATGAAGCAGTTCGATGTGGTTCATTCGGGCAACTATTGCTTTACCGAGCGCGAGCTGCCCAAGTTGAAGGCTGCGGGCGTCACGGTCTCTTTTGACTTTTCGGACGACTCTACCGACGAGTACTACGAGCAGATTGCGCCCTACGTCGATTTCGCATTCTTTAGTGCGGCGGATGCTGCGAGTGAGGACGAGATTCGCGAGCGTCTGGCATGGGTGAAGGGCCTGGGTCCGCGTTTTGTGTCGGCTACGGCGGGCGCCGAGGGCTGCATTGCTTACGACGGCGAGCGTTATTACCGCCAGCTGGCTAAACCGGTAACGGACATGAAGGACACCATGGGGGCGGGCGACTCGTTCCTCACCTCGTTTTTGATGTGCTATCTCGATTCCGCCAAGCG
>DBEYTJ010000014.1:0-5249 GCA_048181065.1 Collinsella sp. | reverse complement strand
GCATCGACCAGGTTGCCCGTACCGAGTAGGGGGTAGCGCTATGAAGCAAACGCAGGCAACCCGCCGTCTGGGCGAGCAGCTTCGCGAGAAGCTCGGTTATATCCTGCTCTTTGAGGTTTCCGATCCGCGTCTCGACCTGGTCACCTTGACCGCGGTCGAGGTCGCGGTGGACCGCTCGTTCGCGCGCGTGTACGTGTCGTGCGACACGAGCCGCTACGACGAGGTCATGGAGGCACTCGCCAGCGCCAAGGGCCGCATCCGTAGCCTGTTGGCCCGCTCGCTCGATTGGCGCGTCACGCCCGAGCTCGATTTTCGCATCGATCGCTCGACCGATGAGGCCGAGCGCATCACGCGCGCGCTGGAAAACGTTCCCGCCACGCTTGCGATCGAAAAGGACGAGGACGGCTATCCCATAGCGGATGCCGCCCAGGAGGCAGCTTTAGATGAGTAATTCCGCCGACCTCGCATCGTGCGAGTCTGCAGATATTCAGCGACGCATCCTCGAGCTCATCGAGGGTGCGTCCTCCATTGCGATTTCGGGACATACGTCTCCCGATGGCGACGCCCTGGGCTCCGTGCTGGGTCTGGGCTTGTCGCTTATGAAGTTTTTCCCCAACAAGGAAATTGCCCTGCTGCTTGCAGACGATGACCCGGTTCCGCGCATTTACCGCTTTATGGAGGGTGCCGACCGTCTGGTGCCGGCATCTGCGTATACCGGCAATCCGGACCTGTTCATCTCAGTGGACGTGCCGGTCGTCGAGCGTCTGAACAACTCAGCCGAGGTGCTCCGCCGCTCGTCGCATGTCGTGTGTTTCGATCACCATCCGGCGCGCGAGGAATTTGCCGAGCTGAGCCTGAGGTGCGTCGGCGCCGCGGCCTGCGCCATGATTATCGACCGCTTTTTGGACAATTGCGGCATTGTGGCTCGCGATGGTGTCGCGACCTGCCTGCTGTGCGGCCTGGTGACCGATACCGGTCGTTTTCAGTACCAAAACGCCGATGCCGCTGCGTTCCATGCCGCCTCGCGCCTGGTCGCGCACGGTGCCGATCCGGCGCGCGTCGCGCTCGAGGTCTACCAGAGCATGCGCGTAGAGTTCTTGCATCTCAAGTCCATCGTTATGGGTCGTATCAAGACCGTGGCGCACGGTCGCGTGGCATATAGCTATGCGTACCAGAGCGACCTCGAGGCTTGCGGCGTCACTTCGGATGAGTGCGACGGCCTGGTCGATGTGGTGCGTTCGGTGATGGGCGTTGAGGTCTGTCTGTTCCTAAAGGGCATCGACGGCGATACCAAGGTGCGCGGCAACCTGCGCTCCAAAGGTGACCTCGATGTGTCCGAGATCGCTGCCAACTTTGGCGGTGGCGGGCATCATGCCGCCGCCGGCTTTTCCAACAACGGAACGATTCGCGAGACGCTCGCCGTGGCACTTCCCATGCTGGCCGAGCTGGTAGGGGAGGATCCCGCTTCGGTGACCGTCGAGCTCTAACATTTTGGATGGTACATGGCTCGTCGTACGCCTTCTCAATTGAATATGCTGCTCGCCGTCGATAAGCCGGTGGGCTGTACGTCCCACGACGTGGTATCGCAGTGCCGACGCGCCCTCCATGAGCGACGCGTCGGCCATGCCGGTACGCTCGACCCCATGGCCTCGGGTGTCATGGTGGTGGGCGTGGGCCAGGCGACCCGTCTGCTGGGCATGCTAACACTCGATACCAAAAGTTATGTCGCCGACATTTCGTTTGGCGTCGAGACCAATACCGATGACGCGGAGGGCGAGGCCGTTCGCACGGTGCCCGTTGCCCCCGAGCTGCACGATCTCGCTTACGCTCGTGAGCAGCTGGCCGCTATGCTTGGCCCGCAGTTGCAGGTGCCGCCAGCTTTTTCGGCCATCTCGGTCAATGGCGTTCGCGCCTATAAGAGTGCTCGCGAGGGCAATGCGGTAGACTTGCCTCCGCGCCCCGTCGAGGTCTATGCCGCCGACCTGATCGCCGCGAGCGGCGAGGGCGAAACGTGCGTCTGGACCGTGGCCTTTTCGGTAAGCAAAGGCACCTACATTCGTGCGCTCGCTCGCGATCTGGGTCGCGCCTGCGATAGTGCTGCGCATATTTCCGCGCTGCGCCGTACGGCCTCCGGCGTGGTTTCCATTGGCGCCTGTCATGCGGTAGAGGAGCTCTCTGCCGAGACCGCTGCCGGTTTCGCTCTGGATCCCATCGCCGCCCTAGGTGCCACGCGAGTCGATTTGCCGGGTAATCTTGCAGACGACCTGCTTTGTGGCCGCCGCATTCCCGTTGAACGCGCGCTTGCGGACTTCGATACGGCGAAGGTGCCGTTCGCGCTCGTACTCGATGGAGGATTGAAGGCGCTTGCTCGTATCGAGGGCGGCCGCTTTGTGATGGAGCACGTCTTTCCGCAGGCGATCGGCGGTGTTCGATGATGCTGACGCCCCACGAGCTCGCGCGTATCTTTTTCGCGGGTGAGTTGGATGAGGTCCGTATCGTTTCTGCCGATGCTTTTGATGGGTGCGAGTTCTTGGGTGCCGCGTCGATCGCTATTGGCGTGTTTGATGGCGTGCATCGTGGGCACCAAGAGCTGATCGAAGCGGTTATTCGCGATGCACATGATCGCGGCAGCAAAGCGGTCGTGATCACCTTCGATCCTGATCCGGATGTCGTGGTGAGTCCGTCGCCCGCCCAAAAATTGATGACGACGGCCGACCGCCTGCATGCCCTGGCTCAAACCGGGGTCGATGCGGTGGTGGCCGTTCCCTTTACGCCCGCCGTGGCGGCACTCGACCATGTCGGGTTTCTGGCGCTGTTGTCGCGCGTTGTCGATATTCGCTCCATTCGTGTAGGCAGCGACTTTAGGCTCGGCTGCGGCGGCGCTTCGGGCGTTGCCGAGATGCGCGCCTGGGGCACTGAGCGTGGGGTTGACGTTTACGGTCACGACCTGCTCTGCGTTAACGGGCAGACCGTCTGCGCCACGCGCGTCCGCCATGAGCTGGGCCAGGGTCATGTGGAGCTGGCTGCCGAGCTTCTCGGCCGTCCCTATATGCTGCGCGGCGTTGTGGCGGCTGGCCGTCACGAGGGCTCCGACATGGGCTTTCCCACGGCAAACATCCAGGTGCCCGACGGCATCCAAGTGCCTGCCGATGGCGTCTATGAGGGCCTGGTGCTGGTCGACGATACCGTATGGCCTGCTGCCGTTAACGTCGGCCTGCCGCCGACCTATGCCGATGATGCCGCCTCGGCGCATCTCGAGGCCAACTTGATCGGCTATGCGGGCGACCTGTATGGCGCTTCCGTGTCGCTGGCGTTTACGCGCTGGCTGCGTCCGTCTCGCGTGTTCGATTCCCTGGACGAGCTTATCGCGACCGTCGAGGGTAATATCGACGATATCCGTCATAACTTGGGTGAGCAGGGGGTGAGTATCCGTGATTAGCGATGAGGAAAAAGATCTGGTACGCGCGGCGTCAGACTTGGTTGCCATCGTGCAGGAAACGGTTGAGCTCAAGCCCCGCGGCCATGAGTTTTGGGGCTGCTGCCCGTTTCATGGCGAAAAGACCCCATCGTTTCACATTATCCCTGCTACGCAGGTGTGGCATTGCTTTGGCTGCGGCGAGGGCGGCGACGTCTTTACCTACATCATGAAGCGCGAGAACCTGAGTTTTCCCGAGTCGATCCGTTATTTGGCTGATCGTGCGGGCATTGAACTGCACGATACCGGTGCGCAGCGCGATCGCGGCACCAAGCGTGCCCGCATCTATGACCTGTGCGCCGAGACGGCTCAGTTCTACCACACCATGCTTATGCGCGGTAAGGACAGCCGTCCGCGCGAGTACTTTGCCAGCCGTGGCATGGGTGGAGACGTCTGTCGCCGCTACTGCCTGGGCTTTGCGCCGGGTCGCAACGCACTGGTTTCGCATCTGTCTCAAGCGGGCTTTACCCCGCAGGAGATGATTGACGCCAACGTGGCCGTGAGCCGTGGGCGCGGACAGCTTGCCGACCGTTTTTACGACCGTGTGATGTTTCCCATCTTTGATGAGCAGGGTCACAATATCGCCTTTGGCGGGCGCATCATGGGCGATGGTCAGCCTAAGTACCTCAACACCGCCGAGACGAGCGTGTTTCATAAAAAGCGAAACCTCTACGGCTTTAACTGGGCCAAGGAGTTTATCGTTGCGCAGGATACCGCCATCGTGGTGGAGGGGTATACCGACTGCATCGCCTGCTGGGAGGCGGGGATCAAAAACGTCGTCGCCACGCTGGGCACGGCGCTGACGGAACATCACGTTAAGACACTCACCCGTTTTGCCAAGCGCATTGTATATATGTTCGATGGCGACGCCGCCGGTCAAAAGGCCGCTCGCCGCGCGATTCAGTTTATCGAGCAGGATTCGATGGACCTGCGCTGCGTGGTGCTGCCCGACGGCAACGACCCCATGGAGTTCATCACGGCGCATGGCGGCGAGGCGCTGCAGGCGCGCATCGATGCCGCCGAGCCCCTCATGGACTTTGTGTACCGCTCGCTTCAGGAGTCGAGCGACATTACCACGCCGGGCGGTCGCGCCAAAGCGCTCGAGGATGCGTTGACGCTCATCTATCCGCTGCGCGACAGCTATATGATCGACACGTACTTTATCCAGATTGCTGACCTGTTTGGTTTGGACCTGGAGACCGTGCGCGCGAGCTCGGGCCGTGTGTTTCGCGATGTCGCCAAGCGTGAGGATGCCGAGCGCCGGCGTGAGCAGAACTACGAGCGTCAACGCGCGCAAGGTGAGCGCGCGGGCAGCTCGCAGGGACGAAGCTCGGGCGGCGGTGTGGCTGGTGCGCGCAGTGCCGGTCGCGGTGCCTGGGCCGCGGGTGCGACGCCGCCGGTGTCCGCACCGGTCGAGGAGGACCCGTACGACTACGTTCCGCTTGATGCCTATGGGGCCGTGCCGGTGGAGGCCGACGAGGATCTGCCGCCAATCGATGTGCCGGCGGGGATGGAAAGCGCGGCGCCCGTTGCCGATGGTTCAAGCGCGGCGGCAGCTCCGTCGATGCCGATTGTTTTGACCGATCTGGAGCGGAAATCCCTGGCGGGGGAGCGCGAGCTGCTGACGATGCTCACGAGCTACCCCGACCTGTTCCGCACGTATGCCGACCGCATCTGCTCCATCGAGTGGGTCGACCCGCGTCACGAGTCCATTGCGTGGGCCGTGCTGGCGACGCCGCCGGGAACCGATCCTGCGGCATGCATGGATGCGGCG
>DBEYTJ010000013.1:0-1245 GCA_048181065.1 Collinsella sp. | reverse complement strand
GCCCACAGGACCTCGCAGTTGGGCTTGACGGCGGCCTTCTTGACCGACTCCGTCACAAACGGAATGGGATCGACGCCGGTATCGGCGATACGGCCGGCAAAGAGCGAGATGATGGACGGCGTCTCGGCGTCAACGGCCTCGACCATCTCATCGACCTGCTCGGGCGTAAAGATGGTAGTGACGTTGACCTTGATGTCGTCGGCCGAAAGCTTGCGGACCAGCTCGGCGGTGGACTCGCCCTTGGTGGTCACGCACGGAATCTTGACGTAGACGTTCTCGGCCCAGGTAGCGATCTCGCGAGCCTCGACCTCCATGGTCTCGACGTCGTCGGCAAAGACCTCAAACGAGACGGACACATCGGTGATGTAGGTCAAGACCTCCTTGGCAAACGCGCGGTAATCCGTCACGCCGCCCTTCTTCATAAGGGACGGGTTGGTCGTGAAACCCTGAACGTTGCCGTTCTCGTACATGTCGAGCATGCCCTCGAGGTTTGCACCGTCAGCGAACACCTTGATTGCCATCTGCCTGATTCCTTTCGTCTGCATACGGCCGGTAAGCTGCTAAACACTTTACCTATGTTTATCAAGGCGTGAGCTGCGGGTTTTTATCTTCTCGGCGAACGGTATAAACACCTCAGTGTTTGGATTGATAAATCGATTGAGCATGCAAAAGCAAAGAGTCGCAGTTTGAGCAAACGTCAGAAGGCGGGATTCATTAGATGAGGCCGAAATGCTGCATGGCGGTGACGGTACCGTCGTGCGCGACATCGTCGGTCACGTAGTCGGCGACCGCTTTGACCTCGGACATGGCGTTGCCCATGGCGACAGCCGTCTCGACGGCAGCGAGCATGCCCAGGTCGTTGCCCGAATCGCCAAAGCCAAAGGTGCGCGCATTTCCCTCGCGGCCCAGATACGTCAGCGCTCGCGCCACGCCCACTCCCTTGTTGATGCCCTTGGGGCTCAGCTCGCGATTCTGGCCACCGGTGTTGCAGGCCTCAAAATAGCGCTCGATAAAGCCGTCATCGTTGGCAACGCGAGCCAAACTGGGCACATTGAGGCATACCTTGCCCACGCGCAGACTGCCGTCGACGCGCATCTCCTCGGCGCTGTGCACCACAGAAGTGCCGATCAGAGACGACTGCTCAACACCCGCGGGTTCCAGGGCAAAAGTAGCCACGTTGGTCTCGAAAAAGGCCTCAATCCCTGCCGCGGCCATACGGCGTGCAAGCTCCTCGACAACGTCCTC
>DBEYTJ010000012.1:0-8923 GCA_048181065.1 Collinsella sp. | reverse complement strand
TACCCAGCGGTTGTTGATGACGTCGGCCATGCGAGCTGCCTCGCAGTCGGCGGCGTTGTTGGGGTCGAGGGGATACTTGGGCTCCAGGTTCTGGACAATGCCGATCTCGCCCTCAAAGCCGCCCTCATGGAAGGCGACGACAGCCTTGGCGTGGGCCACCATCATGTTATGCATAAGCTGGAAGGCCTTGTCCAGGCGATACTTCTCGCCGTGCGGCCAGTTGCCGACGATAAAGCTGCCCTCGGCGGTCGCGGGAATCTCGTTAAAGGTAAACCAGTGCTTGACCTCGGTGAACTCGGCAAAGCAGAACTTGGCGTACTCGACAAAGGCGTCGATCGTCGTGCGCGTCAAGAAGCCCTCGCCGCCGTTCTGGTAAAAGGCCTCGGGCGTATCAAAGTGATCGAGCGTGACATAGGGGATAACGCCGGCTTTGTTGCAGGTGGCAAAGAGCTCATGATAGAAGGCAACACCCTCGGGGTTGATCTCGCCGGTGCCACTGGGGAAGATGCGGCTCCAAGCGATGGAGACACGGATGCCGTTGATGCCGAAACGCTGGCACAGGTCGATATCGACCGGGTACTTGTTGTAGAAATCGCTTGCGGGATCGGGGGAGAAGCGACCCTGAGCAGCCAGGAAATCGTCCCAGGGCACTTTGCCCTTGCCGTGCGTACGGGTCTCGCCCTCAACCTGGTAAGCAGCGGTGGCGCCGCCAAACACAAAGCCGTCGGGGAACTGCATGGGGTTGGTCATGAGTCATCCTTTCTGTGGGATACGAATAGGGAGAGGTGCCCGAACCGGGAATCCGGGCACCAACAGAGGGAGGAACTAGTCGAGGTTCTCGCGGAGCCACTTGATGGCGCCAGCGGGGTCGCGAGTAAGGTCGATATATTCCTTACCACGGGGAGCGAGCAGCTTAATGCCCAGGCGATCGGTGTCGGCCTTCATGTCGTTGTAGTAGCTACGAACCTGCGGGGCGAGCACGATAACGTCGTACTGATCCATGATGGCAGTGTGCTGGCCATAGGCGCCTGCGGAGGAAGCGATGTTCTCTCCGGTCTGCGCAGCACCTTCCTTGATGGCGTTGGCGAGCATGGCAGAGGTGCCGGCGCCGGCGCACAGGACGAGGACCTTCAGGCCATCGACATCCTTCTTAGCGGATGCGTCGGAGGCGGGCTCGGGCTGATCGGCGGCAGCGGCGGTCGTCTCGACGGAAGCGGTCGTCTGCTCGACAGCGGGCGCAGAGGTGCTGGCGGCGATGGTGGCAGCACCATCGGACTCAAGACCCAGCTCGGCGGCGCGCTCGGCCTCCTGGTCGCAGAGCAGCTTATCGTATGCCTTCAAGAACGGCAGGTAGATGATGGCGTCCAGCAAGATGATGATCGCGACAAACACCAGGGCGATAAGCTGGAAGTTCGTGGTGATGAAGATGCCGATGGGAGCGGGGGTAGCCCAAGGCACCACGAAGGAGAAGCCGTTCATGCCCACGTTGTCGATAAAGAACTTGGCAACGCTTACGTTGACGCAGCCGGCGGCAACAAAGGGGACGAGCATGTAGGGGTTAAGGATCATCGGCGCGCCAAAGAGCAGCGGTTCGTTGACGGCGAAGGCAACAGGAACAATCGAGGCCTTACCGACGGCTTTGAGCTGCTTGGACTTCATGAAGAGAATCAGTAGAAGCGGCACGATGAACGTGGCGCCGGTGCCGCCGAACTCACCCACGAGCGACATGTTAAAGGTGAGGGAGTGGGCGGGGTGACCACCGGCCAACAGAACCTGCAGGTTCTCGGCCTGGTTGGCAAGACGGATGGGGTCGATGCCCGGCTGGACGATCGAGGGGCCGTGGACGCCGATGAACCAGAAGAACGCGGTGGCTGCCTGGATAAGGATAAGGCCAGGATAGGTTTCTGCAGCGGTAAAGAGCGGGGAGAGCAGTTTGATAAGCAGCTCGGAGAACGGAACGCCCATGAGGTTGCGCACGACGACATCGATGATGCCGCAGATGATGACAGCGCCACCGAAGGGGATGATGTCGCGGAAGTTCTGAGCGATGGCGCCCGGAACCTCCTTGGGCAGCTTAATGGTCAGATCGCGCGAGACGCAGAATTTGTAGACCCACACGGTAATGAACGCGGCGATATAGGCCGAGAACAGACCGCGCGTGCCCATGCTGGTGCAATCGAAGACCGAAAGCTCGGAGCCGTTGAACTTGGTGGTGAACTGCGTAACAGCGAGCAGCAGCATGCTGCACTGGGCGGCCACCATGGTGGAGCCGTCGTTGAGCACCTTGCCGGCGGGCATGCGGCGGTTCATGGAAGCCGTAAAGTTCTTGGCAGTGGTGCCGGCAACCATGATGCCCATGACGCCCATGGTGAAGTTGTACAGCTTGTTGCACCAGTCGATGAGCGGCTGGGGCAGCGTGATGCCAACGACGCCGGGAAGGGTGGCAATGAGCAGAAAGATCGAAGAGGTGAGGACAATGGGCATGCACCCAAGGAATCCGTCCTTGATGGCCTGGAGGTAGATGTTCCTCGAGATCTTCTCAAAGAACGGTTGATGCTTTTCGAGCATCTTTACGATGGCGTCCATAGAGCTCCTTTGCTACTTGATGCGCGATGCATGTGGATGGAACTGGTCGTCGATGGATGGTCAGGACTGCCCGGAAACCTTCCTGCTTAAGGAAGGCATTGCGAAATGACAACGTTGTCATTTCGTTAATGACAACGTAAGACATTTTTGGAAGAGCAACAAGGATATACGGGTGAGCGGTCGATATTGTCCGGTAAACGGTTGATTTGTCAGTCGGGCAGGTAGTGTATGCTAGAACGCAAAAAAACAAGCGATGCAAAACCGACTGGAGAAGTAGTGGCAACGATGGACAAGAAAAATGTCTCAATGAACGATGTGGCGCTTGCCGCGGGTGTTTCTCTCAAGACGGTTTCGCGTGTGATCAACGAGCCCGATAGCGTGCGAGAGTCGACACGCGATAAGGTCCATGCGGCCATGGAGGCGCTTGGGTTCCGGGCGAATTTTGCCGCGCGTTCACTCAAGTTGGGCCGTTACGGGTGCATCGGCGTCGTGCTGTTTCACTTGTCGGGCGGCGCCGTGGACATGATTGACGGTATCGCCGATGCCGCCGAAGAGCGTGGATTTGCGCTTACGATGATCAAAAAGCGGGCGGGGGAGAAGATGACCCTTGCCGAAGCGGCGCGTAGGATGTCGCAGCTTCCCGTCGATGGCATGATCTTCAACTTGCGCCAGATGGTCGATGACTTTGATACCTTTGAGGCACCGAAAGACCTCAAGACGGTGATTATCACGCCGATGGAGCATCCTACCTGCTCTACCGTTAGTGACGATCAAGAGGGTGGTGCACGCATGGCGTGCGAGTACTTTTTGGACCACGGGCACAAGAACGTGTACTTCGTCTCTGGTAAAAAAGAGTCGCTGTCGAACCAGTGCCGTATGAAAGGTTGGCGTGCGGCACTCGAGGCGCGTGGCATTGAGCCGCCCGAGCCTCTGCAAGGCGATTGGAATGCGGATAGTGGCTATGCCGCGGGCCTTGTGCTTGCCGATAAGCCCGATTGCACGGCGGTCCTCGCTGCTAACGACTGCATGGCAAACGGCGTGATGATAGCTCTACGTGACAAAGGGCTCAGCGTGCCCGACGACGTGTCCGTGATCGGCTTCGACGATGAGCTCTACAAGACGATTCCCAACTCGATTCTGACGTCGGTGAAGTTTCGCCACCGCGAACTGGGTATCCGTGCGCTTAACGAGGTTGTCGCAGGTCTGGAAGCCCCGAGCTCCAGAAGCCGTACGCTCGTCTCGGGCGTGCTGATCGAGCGTTCCAGCGTAAAGGACCTGCGGGCGTAGACTTGCTCAGCCTGTTCATCTTAATCTGTAACAGGTAGGGCCGAAAAACTCAGCTAGATGTTACAGATTTAGACAATTCGGTCCAGCTTATTCCGTTTGTCTCGATCTGTAACAACTAGACGGTCAAAAGTGGTCTACATGTTACAAATCGAGATTGTTCGGCCCGGGCCGCCCGTTCGTCTAAATCTGTAACAGCTTGGACCGAAAAACTCGGCTAGATGTTACAGATTGAGATGAACAGGAGGACGGGTGCGGTCTAAACAAAATGGCCCGCGCATCACACATCGATGCACGGGCCATTTATTGTCTGCGAGCGGCAGGTGGTGTCAGCGTCTTATCCCTCGAGGTTTTCCTCGATCCAGGCGACGGCACCCTTGGGATCCTTAGTGAGGTCGATGTACTGTTTGCCCTTGGGCGACAGCAGCGTGATGCCCAGGCGGTCGGTGTCGGCCTTCATCTCGTTGTAATAGGTGCGAACCTGCGGAGCCAGGACGATGACGTTGTACTGGTCCATGATGGCGTAGTGGCTGCCGTAGGCACCGGCGTTGGCGGTAATGTCGATGCCCAGCTCGTCGGCGCCTTCCTTAAGCGCGTTGGCGAGCAGTGCAGAGGTGCCGGCGCCAGCGCACAGAACCAGAACCCTCAGATCCTTGCCCTTAAGGGCGGACGGAGCTGCGGAGGCCTCGGTGGCAGAAGCGGACTCGACAACAGGAGCCTCAACGGCGGGGGCGGCAGCGGTCTTGACGGCCTTGGTCTCCTCGGCCTCTTCTTCGGCCAGGGTCTCGGCCTCCTGCTTGCACAGGACGTTGTCGTAGGCCTTGCAGAACGGGTAGTAGATCAAGAAGTCAACGACCAGCAGGACGACAACCAGGACCAGAGAGATCGGCTGGAAGTTGGTGTCGATGAAGGTGCCGATCGGTCCGGGGAGTGCCCACGGCATGGCATAGATAAAGCCGTTCATGCCCAAAAAGTCGATGAAGAACTTACCAATGAGGACGTTGGCCACGGGGGCAAACAGGAACGGGATCAGGAAGTACGGGTTGAGGATGATGGGCGCGGCGAACAGCAGCGGCTCGTTGACGGCGAACATCACGGGTACGACAGAGGCTTTGCCGACGGCCTTGAGCTGCTTGGAGCGCATAAAGAGCAGGAAGATGATCGGGACAATGAACGTGGCGCCGGTGCCGCCGAGTTCGCCGATGTAGTTACCGAAGTTCTCGGTCAGGGCGAGGGCGGGGTGACCGCCGGCCTGCAGCGTGGCGAGGTTGGTGGTGATGTTGCCAAACAGCGCGGCGTTGAGGGCAGGCTTAACGACCGAGGGGCCGTGGATGCCCATGAACCAGAACAGCGGGATCATGAACCAGATGAGGGCGAGGCCGGCGTAGGAATCGGCAGCGGCGAACAGCGGGCTCACCAGCGTGGAGATGACGTTGGCAAACGGGACGGCCAAGCAGGTGCGGCAGATAACGTCGATGACGGCGACAAACAGGATGGAGAAGCTGAAGGCGAAGATGTCGCGGAAGTTCTGGGCGATGGCGCCGGGGACTTCTTTGGGCAGCTTGATGGTGATGTCTCGCTTAATGCAGAAGGCATAGATGTTGACCGTGGCAAATGCGGCGACAAAGGAGCTCAGCAGGCCCTTGGTGCCCATGTTGTCGGTAAAGAACACCGAGACATCGGCGCCGTCGATCTTGGCACTCGTCTGGGTAACGGCCAAGATGAGCATAGCGCACATGGCGGCGACCATGGTGCTCGTGGCGTTGATGGCCTTGCCGGCAGGCATGCGGCGGTTCTTGGAGCCGGTCAGCGCGCTTGCGGTGGTGCCGGCGACCATGATGCCCACGACGCCCATCGTGAAGTTGTAAACCTTGTTGCAGAAGTTCACGACGTCGACGTTCCACCAGTCGGGCAGCGTAAAGCCGCCGACCGTGGCGACAACGCCCGGCAGGGTCGAAATAAGCAGGAAGACAGAAGAAGACAGGATGATGGGCATTGCTGCCAAAAAGCCGTCTTTAATGGCCTGAAGGTAGATGTTCTTAGAAACCCTGTCGAAGTACGGCTGACCTTTCTCCAAGAACTTAACGATCGATTCCATAGTTCACGCTCCTCTTTGCATGAAATCTTAATGGCATGGACGTTGAAAACCTATATGGTCTCCCGCTTGCTAAAAGCCCGGGTGCAGGCGGGGTCGGTCCCAGGGGGAGAGAGGGGAGCGGCTGGGTTTGTATCGCATAGGGCCGCTCCCTTCTCGGGGGAAAGCGAGGCGATGCGCTACTGCGCGTCCGCCATAGTGTCGGCGAGCTCCTTGTACCAGAGTGCCGACTGCTTGATGTAGCGTTTTTGCGTGTCGAAGTCGATGTAGAACAGGCCGTAGCGCTTGTTATAGCCATTGGCCCACGAGAACTGGTCCTGCAGGCTCCAGATAAAGTAGCCCTGGACGTCGACGCCCTCGGCGCGCGCCTGGAGCACCTTCTCCATGTGCTGGTCGACAAAGTCGATGCGCTCGGGATCGGCGACGATGCCGTTTGCGTCGGGCTCGGGGTCCTTGTGGCCCAGGCCGTTTTCGGTGATATAGATGACGGGGAGGTTGGGATAGGTGGCGCTGATGTGCTTGAGCGTGTCGTAGAGGCCTTGCGGGTAGATGAGCCAATCCCAGTCGGTGGTGGGGATACCCGGCATATCGACCTGCTGCCCGACGCCCTTAAACTTAAAGCACGAGGTGCCCTTGTCTCCGGTGCCGTTAAAGCTGTTGGTGGACTCGCCATCGTAGGCGGCGATAAACGCCGACTGATAGTAGTTGAGGCCGAACATATCGTTGCGGGGCGCCGCCTTGGCGAGCTCCTCCATGTCGCTGTCCTCAACCGTAAGTGTGGCGTTGTTGGCACGCAGAATCTCGTTGATGAGTGAGAGGGTGCGCGCGGAGTAGTGACCCAGGAAGGCGCCGTCCATGATGAAGTCGGTGTAGAAGGCGTTGTACAGGTCGGCGGCGTGCTGGTCGGCGGGCGAGTCGGTGGCAGGATATGCCGGCGTCAGGACGTTGACCATGCCAATGCGTCCGCCCAGGTGCTCGGTCTCGTCAAGATCCTTATACAGGTTGACGGCGCGGGCGTGGGCAACGAGCTCGTTGTGCTGGCTCTGGATGCCGCTCGTCACATCAAAGTGATGGTTGGGCGGGAAGTTGCCTTGGATGTATTGGGAGTGCGAGAGGCTGATGAGCTCGTTGATGGTGAACCAATTCTTGACCTCGCGGAACTCGCGGAAGCAGAACTCGGCATAGCGCACATAGGCGTCGACGGTCTTGCGGTTGAGCCAGTCGCCCTGGTTGAACAGGGCGGCGGGGGAGTCAAAGTGATGCAGGGACACATAGGGCTCGACGCCATACTTTTTGCAGCAGGCGAACAGCTCGTGGTAGTGCTTAACGCCCTCGGCGAGGGGTTCGGCATCGTCGCCGTTGGGGAAGATGCGGGTCCAGGCGATGGACACACGAATGGCGTTGAGTCCATGCTCGGCAGAAAGGCGGATATCCTCCTCGTAGCGGTTGTAGAAATCACTGGCCGGGTCGGGCAAAAAGCGACCCTGGGCGACAAGGTAATCGTCCCACATGGTCTTACCCTTGCCTGCCACCTTCGTGGAACCTTCCGTTTGGTACGCGGCGGTTGCGGCGCCCCAAACAAAGCCCTTCGGCAGCTGCTGTACGCGGTTTAGCAAAGACATATGCATACATCCTCTCGTCTCGCTGTTCGATATTGTGCGTTTGCGCTCAGGAGGCTCCCTGGTTAGCGTTCAGCGGTGAAAAAGCCCGATAAACACTGTCTTAAAATGATTAGAACCAAAATGAGCACGTGAACATTTGACAATGAGCACGTTAACATCCGGCTGGGATGTATAGAAACAAAACAACTTCAAACAGCTGCGAACGGTTGTATTTGTTCGGTAAGCGGTTTTGATTGACAGAAGTTTTCATGTTGTGGTATATGGCTCGGGTATCATGAGCACGTTATCAATGTGTGTACGATGCGCCATGGGCGCGGGGAATAGTTGGGAAGCAGGTTAGCGTGGAAGGCATGGATCAGCAGACAAGGAATGGTCGTTCGGCGAGCGCGGCAGAGGTTGCGGCGCTCGCTGGCGTGAGCCGCCAGACTGTGTCTCGCGTGGTCAACGGTATGCCCAACGTGACGGAAAAGACGCGCAAGCGTGTGCTGGCCGCCATGGAAGAGCTGGGCTTTCGTCCCAATTTTGCTGGAGCGGCGTTGCGCGGCGGGTCGTATCGTTCTATTGGCCTGTGCATGTACAACATCACACGTGTCGGTAACCTGGCGACGCTCGAGGGTATCATGCAAGCGGCGCGCGAGCACGATTTTGCCGTCACTATGATCGAGATGGGCGGCGACAAGCCCTATGCACTTGCCGATGCCTCGCGCCGCATGGTCGAGCGACCCGTCGACGGCATGATTCTCAACATGAACCGCATGGCTCCCGATTTTGAGGAGTTTGTTCCCCAGCCGGGAGTGCGAACGGTCATCCTGTCCATGTATGCGCATCCGCGCTGCACGACGATCGACTCCGACCAGTATGGTTCGTGCGAGCTGTTGACCAATTATCTGCTGGAACATGGTCACTCGAATATGCGGTTTGTGGCGGGTCCGGAAAACTCGATTTCCTCGCGTTTTCGTGAGGCCGGTTGGCGCGATACGCTGGGTCGTGCTCATGTCGATGCCGCTCCGATGCTGCGTGGCGATTGGAGTGCGGACAGTGGGTACGCCATGGGCGAGCGGATTGCGGCCGAGGTGCTTGCCGGCGGGTCGCAGGCGCCGACTGCCGTGCTTGCGGCAAATGACCAGATGGCGCTGGGCGTTATCGCCGCGCTCGAGAACGCGGGCCTGTCCGTGCCCGACGACGTGAGCGTGGTTGGTATCGACGACGCACTCGAGGGACTTGTTCCTCACAATCGGCTGACGACGCTGCGATTTGATTTGCGCGGTGTCGGTAAGCTTGCGTTTGAGGCGGCGATTGGAGAGAGCTCGTCTATCGAGGCGATTCATGTGCCGAG
>DBEYTJ010000011.1:0-15304 GCA_048181065.1 Collinsella sp. | reverse complement strand
CGGTGGAGTACATGTTGTCCTTGTAGTGGTCCCAGTGGCCCGAGGTCTTCCACAGCTGCTTGTTCATGATGAGCGGCGTGGAGATCTCCACGTAGCCGGCCTTGTGGTGGATCTCGCGCCAGTAGTCCAGCAGCGTGTTCTTAAGGATCATGCCGTTGGGCAGGAAGAACGGGAAGCCAGGGGCCTCGTCGCGCATCATAAAGAGGTCCATCTCGCGGCCGATCTTGCGGTGATCGCGCTTCTTGGCCTCCTCCAGCATGTGCATGTGCTCGTCGAGCTCTTCCTTGGTGGCAAAGGCGACGCCGTTGATGCGGGTGAGCATCTTGTTGTCCTTGTCGCCCTTCCAGTAGGCGCCCGAGACGCCGGTGAGCTTAAAGGCCTTGAGGGCCTTGGTGTAGCAGATGTGGGGGCCGACGCACATGTCGATGTAGTCGCCCTGCTGGTAGAAGGTGATGCGGGCGTTGTCGTCCAGGTCGCCGATGTGCTCGACCTTGTACTTCTCGCCGCGCTCCTCCATAAGGGCGATGGCCTCGGCGCGGGGCTTCTCGTACACGGTGAACTTGAGGTTCTCCTTGACGATCTTCTTCATCTCGGCCTCGATCGCGGGGAAGTCGTCCTCGCTGATCTTGACGCCCTCGGGCAGGTCGACGTCGTAGTAGAAGCCGTTGTCGGTCGCGGGGCCGTAGGCAAAGTCGGCCTCGGGGTACAGGCGCTTGATGGCCTGCGCCATGATGTGCGCGGCGGAGTGGCGGATGACGTGCGTGACCTCGTCCTGCGGGAGCTCGGCCACCGAACCGTCATTGTAGAGTGCCTTCATGGGTATGTTTTCTCCTCTCGGATGCCTAATGCAAGTGCGTGCGATGCGCTCGGCGTTTTTGACTTGCATCATTATAGGCAGGTTGCCTTGGTATACAAGCGCCCGCCGCACCTTAATGGCACGGCGGGCGATTTTCTACGCATGCTTCATCGTGTGGGCGGGGTGCGCGTGCGGCGCGGGGCGTTTGCGCGGGATGCCCGCGGTGCGCCCGTGGTTTGCGGCCGGCCCGGCGATGGATGCGTTACTGAATGCGAGTTCGGCAGTAGGGGCAGACCTTCCAGTGCGCGTCGAGCGGGCGATGGCAGCTGGGGCACACGTTGCGAACCTGGGTGTCGCACACCGGGCAGACGACAAAGTCCTTCTCGATGGGGGCGCCACACTGCGGACAGGTGCCGTACTGGGCAAGCTGGCGCTCGCGCAGGGCCATGTCCAGCTCCTGCTCCTCGCGGTCGGCCGCGTAGGAGTGCGGACGCAGAACCAGGTAGGCGATGAGACCCACAAACGGAATGAGGGCGATGATGCCCCATGCCACGTAGGCGCTGGCGCCGCGGCGGCGAGCGTCGATGAACACATAGACGACCGACAGCACGTACAGGGCGATGATAAAGCCCACGAAGGCATAGATGACGCCCATAAGCTGCGGTGACATGAGCTCGTTGATGTATTTGGACATTGAGGTGTACCTTTCGGAATATTTACAATCCTATCAAGTTTACCACGGGGTTTGTTTATATGGGACCACGGCTAGGTACGGGGCTGGCGCGGACACAAACATCTCAATCTGTAACAGATGGGAGTGAAATCCGGGTCTAGATGTTACAAATCGAGACGCAGGGGTCCCTCCCCGACTTCAATCTCAACCTGTAACATCTTGGGCCAGAAACCCTTCTATCTGTTACAGATCAAGACAAAGGAAAACGTCCAATCTAAATATCTCAATCTGTAACAACAACTCGGCAAAAACAGGTCTACCCGTTACAGATTTAGACATTCGAAACCGACTAATAGGTTCATCTAAATCTGTAACATCTAGACCCCTAAACGGTCCCCAGATGTTACAGATCGAGACAGAAGAATCTCTCCCTGACTTTAAATCTCAATCTGTAACACATAGGACCGATTTTCCCCTCTTACTGTTACAGATCGAGACGAACGGATGCCGTAGTTATCGGCAGACGAGGTCACCGATGGTCCCGAGTCTCCCCACGCCTGCCGTTGGCGGATGCAGCGGGGCTGTTCGCCGCATTGCCGCTGCGCTGGGGGTGTGCAGACCGTAGGATAGTCTTATTGACAGCCTGTCAACTCGTCTGGGAGGCACTGTGACAGAAACGTTTGATATCGCGATTGTGGGCGCGGGCATCACCGGGTGCGCCATCGCGCGGCAGCTCGCGCGCTATGACCTGTCCATTTGCGTGGTCGAGGCGGCCAACGATATCGCGCTGGGCGCGTCAAAGGCCAACGGCGGCCTGGTGCATGCCGGCTACGATCCGGCGCCGGGCACCGTAAAGGCTCAGGTCAACGCCCGCGGCTGCGAGCTGTATGGCACCTGGGCCCAGGAGCTGGGTTTTTTGTTTCGCCGCACCGGGTCGATGGTGCTGGGCTTCAACGACGAAGACCGCGCGCACCTAGAGAAGCTGCGTAGCAACGGCCTAGCCAACGGCGTGCCAGAGCTGTCGATTATCGGCCCCGAGCGCATACACGAGCTGGAACCGCGCGTAAGTGCCCAGGCCACGTGCGCGCTGTGGTGCCCCTCGACCGGTTTTGTCGACCCATTTGAGGTCGCCATCGCCGCGCTGGAGAACGCAGTTGCCAACGGCGTGACGTTTATGCGGTCCGAGCCGGTAGAGGCGATTGAGGTTGCTGGCGGCGAGGCTACCGACGGGGCTGCACGCTTTACGCTAGTGACGCCTACCGGCGATGTGCGCTGCCGCTATCTAATCAACGCCGCGGGCAACGGTGCCGCGGACATCTCGCATATGGCAGGCGCCGAGGAGTTCCAGATGGTCTGGCGCCAAGGCAACATAGTGGTACTGGACAAGGAGCCGCGCACGCTCATGCCGCTATACCCCGTTCCGACGCCAGTGTCCAAGGGCGTTATCGTCACGGGCACGGTCCACGGCAACACCGTGATCACCGCGACCGCTGCCGTGCGCGAGCCGGGCGACACACAGACTTATGCGAGCGATGTGAACGCGCTGCTGACGGGAGCGCGCAAGCTGGTGCCCGATCTGGACACGCGCCGCGTGGTGCGCGCATTTGCCGGCGGGCGTCCGGTCATTCGGGGAACGAACGACTTCTTTATTGGGCAGTCGGCCGTGGTGCCGGGCCTGTTCCAGGCGGCGGGCATTCAGTCGCCAGGCGTGGCGAGCGCGCCGGCCATTGCCGAGCGCATGGAGCAGATCATGCGCGATGCCGGTGTTGCCCTGCGCGAGCGGGCCGATTGGGATCCGATTCGCCGCGCGCCGGACGACTTCGACCGTGCGCCGCTTGCGCGCAAGGAGGAGCTCATTGAGTCCGACCCTGCATGGGGGCAGATTGTCTGCCGCTGTGAGACGGTGCCCGAGGCCGAGATTGTTGCCGCGATCCGACGCCGCCCGGGCGCGGTTTCCGTCGAGGGCGTCAAACGCCGCTGCCGCGCGGGCATGGGTCGGTGCCAGAGTGGTTTTTGTCAGAGCCGCGTGGTGGCGATTCTGGCCCGCGAGCTTGGGTGTGACCCCAGCGAGGTACTACTGGAGGATACCGGTTCTTGGCTGGTCGAGGGACCGCTGAAGGGAGTGCGCTAGGATGGCGACGTTTGATATGCGCAACGAACGCTTGGAGGCAGGAGCTACGGAGGCGGTGCAGACGCAAGCGTTCGACGTGGTCGTTATCGGCGGCGGACCTGCCGGCATGGCCGCCGCACTTGCCGCGCATAAGGCCGGCGCGCGCGTGGCCATCGTAGAGCGCGAGCAGCATCTGGGCGGAATCCTCCGCCAGTGCATTCACCCGGGTTTTGGCCTTTCGCACTTTAAGCAGGAGCTCACCGGCCCCGAGTACGCGCAGCGCTTTATCGACCAGGTGCGCGCGACCAACATTGCGCTGTTCTTGGACAGCATGGTGCTTGGGATTAATTCGGGCGAGTCCACGGAAGACGCCGCGGTCCACACCGTCACGCTCATGAGTCCCGCCGGCATGCTGCAGCTCACCGGGCGCGCGGTCGTCCTTGCCATGGGCTGCCGCGAGCGCACCCGCAGCGAGATCAAGATTCCCGGCAGCCGACCCGCCGGCGTGTTTACGGCCGGCCTGGCGCAGCGATACATCAATATCGAGAACCTCAAACCCGGCTCGCGCGCCGTCATTTTGGGCTCGGGCGACATTGGGCTCATCATGGCGCGCCGCTGCACGCTCGAGGGGATTTCGGTCGAGGGCGTGTATGAGCTCATGCCGTACGCCAACGGCCTGCGCCGCAACGTCAAGAACTGCCTAGACGACTTTGGCATTCCGCTGCACCTGTCGACCACGGTCACGCAAGTGATCGGGCACGACCGCGTGGAGGCCGTCGAAGTGAGCAAGGTCGACGAGCATCTGGCACCCATTCCCGGGGCCGAGCGCATCGTTCCGTGCGACACACTGCTGCTTTCGGTGGGATTGATTCCCGAGAACGAGCTTTCGGTTGCCGCGGGCGTGGAGCTGGACCCACGTACGCGCGGCGCCGTGGTGGACCAGAGCCTACAGACGGACGTGCCGGGCATCTTTGCCTGCGGCAACGTGCTGCACGTGCACGACCTGGCCGACAACGTGACGACCGAGTCCCAACGCGCAGGTGCAGCCGCGGCGGCATACGCGTTGGGTGTCGGCGATAGCATGGGCGTCAGCTGCGAGCTCACGGTCTCCCCCGCCGGCATTGCGGGCTACGCACTGCCGGGACGCATTACGGCTGTGGCACTCACCAAACTCAACTTCCGCGTGCGCCGACCGGTCGATTCCGCCCGTGTGCGCATTCTGGCAGGCGACGAGGAATTGTTCGCAGGCAAGGTCCGCCCGTTTAAACCGAGCGTAATGGAAAGCTTCCCGCTGCCGGCAAAGGTGATTCAGCGCGTACTCGACCTGGGTGTTAGTGAGATTGTCCTGTCCGTCGATCCCGTTGAGGAGGCGTAAGGCCATGAGCATAAACGCGATCGAAACGCTGCAGTTCAACTGCACCACCTGCCCATCCGAGTGCCTCCTGACCGTAGAGGTAGAGCGTGACGCAGACGGCGCCGTGGTAGAGGTGCGCTCCGTGACCGGCAACAGCTGCCCCCGCGGCGATAAGTTCGCGCATCAGGAGCTCACCTGCCCCATGCGCGTGCTCACCACCACCGTGGCCGTATCCGGCGGTGACGAGGCGCTGCTGCCCGTACGCACGGCCGAAGCCATCCCGCTGGCACTCCACGCCCAGGTCATGGACCTCATCCGCGGTCTGGTCGTCGACGCCCCCATCCGCATGAGCGATGTAGTCCTCCCCAACCTCCTAGACACCGGTACCGACCTCATAGCCAGCATGGACATCGACCCAGCCTAGGTAGCTCATTTGGGATGGAGCTCTTTAGCTACCCCGCCATCCACCTCGCCCCTCCTCAATTGCGGTGAAATAGTTCCTGATTTCCGCCAAACCCCGGCATCCGGGAACTATTCCACCGCAACTATCTTTGGAATTGGTATTTAGCCTGTGCCTACTTTAGTGCCATTTCAAAACTATGCCGGATTACGAGGCTAATTCGGAGACCCCCATCCATACTGGCAATTTTCGATTTTTGATAAGCCCTCTACCTGCGGTTTTAATTTCTCGATTTTTCCCATGGTCAAGTAATACAGTTCCAGCCCCGTAATCCGCCATACTTTTGAAACCAGCCCATTTGGGACAGACCTCTTATGACTACTTTTGCCCGAACGTTCGCTAGGCTGGTCATGCCAAGGAGTGTCCCGAAGTGCCGGCAGAAAAGGAACGTCCCTAGCTGCCGGGCATGGGATACCATGGTGGCACCCTAGCGAAAGGATGTTTCATGGCACATGTCGATGACCAGCGTGTGGCGCGCGTGCTCGATGCGCTTGAGGCTCAGCACCCCGGCGCGCAGCTGCTTGTGAATGACCCGTGGTCGATCTACTATCTGACCGGCTTTTATGCCGATATGTTCGAGCGTTTTTGTGGCGTGCTGCTCGCGCGCGATGACGAGCCCGTGATCTTGATCAACGCTCTGCATCAGCTGCCCGAGTACGACAACGCCCGCGTGGCCTACCACACCGATACCGACGTCGTAACCGACGCCATCGCACGCGAGGTCAATCCTGCCAAGCCACTCGGCATCGATACCGTTATGCGCTCCGGCTTTTTGATGCCCCTTATGGAGCGCCACGCCGCCAGCGAGTTTTTCCTGGGCGATTTTGCCGTTACTGCCGCACGCACCCACAAGGACGAAGCCGAGCAGGAGCTCATGCGCGTGTCCTCGGCCGCCAACGACGCTGTGATGGCCGACGCCATCAAGCTCGTTCACGAGGGCGTGACGGAGCGCGAAATTGCAGACCAGATGCTCGGTCTGTACCGAAAGCACGGCTGCGAGGGCTTTAGCTTTCCGCCCATCGTAAGCTTTGGCGCCAACGCAGGAGACCCGCATCACGAGCCCGACGGCACCGTACTCAAGCGCGGCGACGTGGCGCTGTTCGACATTGGCGGGCGTCGTCGCAACTACTGCTCGGACATGACGCGCACATTCTTTTGGGGCGAGCCGGACGAGGAGACCGCACGCATCTACGACATCGTGCGCCGCGCCAACGAGGCTGCCGAGGCGCTCATCGCCCCGGGCGTGCGCATGTGCGATCTGGACCGCGCCGCGCGCGACGTGATTGAGGATGCGGGCTATGGGCAGTACTTTACTCATCGCCTGGGACACTCGATTGGTCTGCAGGACCACGAGCCAGGCGACGTTTCGCTTGTCAACGAGCAAGTCGTAGAGCCGGGCATGACCTTCTCCATCGAGCCGGGCATCTACCTCCCCGGCCGCACCGGCGTCCGCATCGAGGACCTTGCCCTGGTCACCGAGAGCGGCGTCGAGATCCTCAACGCCTACCCCCACGACCCAGTCCGCCTAGACTAACTAATATGGCAAAGGGACAGTCCCTTTGCCATATCCTGCCAACGCTGCGCCACGAAAACGGGCTATCTACTACGTTTAACCCGCATGGGTCGACCATGGCCGGGTTTTCGCAAAACCCGCAAGCCGTTTACCTGCGGTTTTAATTTCGCGATGTTCCGTGCGGTCGAGGGTAACCGGTCAAACGTAGTAGATAGGCCAATTTCGTGGCAAGCGAGTCAACTCGGGGCACAGGGCAGCCAAAAAAGCCCCGTCCCAAATTGACTGCTTTTGAGTTGCGGTGATATACGGACTGTTTGAGGCTTATGACTTGTAAAATAGTCCGTATTTCACCGCAACTGATGAGGGGATGGGTTAACGGAGCAAGCCTGCTACTTCGCCGGCTAGGGTGATGGTGCCGGCTGCTACGAAGGGCTCGCCTGCGGCCTCGAAAACTGCGAGGGCCTCGGACACGCTAGGGTAAACGCCCGCAAGCTTATCCGCGTCCACCAGAGCGGCGAGCTCCTCTGCCGGCAAGGCGCGATCAGAATCGGTCTGCGCCACGACCACGCGGGGGAAGGCCGGGATCAGCACGTCGACGATGCCCGCCACATCCTTGTCGGCCAGCGCGGCACACAGCAGCGTGGGGCGATTCTCCACGCACGGATCGATCTCGTCCAGCGCACTCACAAAGTTCTCGCAGCTCTGGGGGTTATGGCAGGCATCGATCAGCTTGAGCGGATCGGTTCCCAGCACATCAAAACGGCCGGGCGTGGGGCAGCTCATAAGCGAAGCATCAAGCGCCTCATGGTCGAGCTCGCGACCCAAATACCCCTCGCACAGCATAATCGCGCACGCGGCATTCTGTGGCTGATACGCCGGCTTGACCATACTCGACGTGTAAATGGCACGCGGCGTGGTGCAGCTAAACTCCACCGTATCGCCCACATGCGCCGGCACCTTGGTCGTGGAGTGGCTCACCACGAGCGGCACCACACCGCACTCACGGCAACGGGCATCCATCACGCGCTGAACGCTCGCCTCGTGCGTGCCCTCGCCCAAAACAACCAAGCGCCCGGGTTTGATAACCGCAGCCTTCTCCCCCGCAATGGCCTCGAGCGTGTCGCCCAGGATGCGCGTGTGGTCGAGCCCGATGCCGGTGATGGCAACGGCGACGGGATCGGTCGCACTCGTGGCGTCCCAACGGCCGCCCATGCCAACCTCGAGCACAGCAACGTCCACCGCAGCCTCGGCAAACACCACCAGTGCGGCAGCCGTCAGCAGATCAAACGGCGTAATGGAATAGGCGCGTTCCCCCGCCGCCACACGGCGCGCATTCACGCGGTGTCCCGCCTCGACAGCGGCCGAAACGCCACGGGCAAACGCCTCGTCGCTCACAACGCGCCCATCGACCTCCATGCGCTCGGGATAGCGCACCAACTGCGGCGACGTATACAGTGCGGTCTTTAACCCCTCACCACGAAGGATGGCAGCCGAAAAGCGCGTGGTCGAAGTCTTGCCGTTGGTACCGGCAACCTGAATGCAATCGAAATACTCGTCCGGACGCCCCAACTCATCGAGCATATCGACAACCGTCTCAAGCAGAGGCCCAGCATCCCCAGAAATCCGCCCCGTATCAGCAGCAAGCCCCACAGCCTCACCAAACGAAAGCAGCTCAAACGAGAAAGGAACGACATACGACCCAGAACGCTTAGCCATAACCCAAAGTCTCCAATTACAGAAAAAGAGGCCCATCAAAAAGAATGAGCCCCTCGCGTTGACAATATCAGCCTTTATCCGCTTGCAGCGAGATCAAGGCCACAACCAAGTGGCCCTAACCTACCAGTTGCAAACAACCACGTAAACGAAGTAGGAGCGGCCCGATGCTTTGCTCGCCGCAAGTTTCGCACGCAAAGGACAGCACTTAATGTGCTGTCCGTCTTGCGCAGGACTGTCCGCAGCGGAGAGCAAAGCATCGGGACGCGCCCCCAAGTTAGACCTACGAGAAGTCAGCAACCTGAGCAGTCAGCGCCGCCAGGATCTCCTTGAGCTCAGCTGCACGGTCCCTCTTCTTCTGGACCACCGCGGGCGCGGCCTTAGCCACAAAGCCCTCGTTGGCAAGCGTCTTCTCGCAGCCGGCGAGCTCCTTCTGGGCCGCGGCGATTTCCTTCTCCAGGCGCGCCTTCTCGGCCGAAAGGTCGACCTTGCCCTCGAGCACCACAAAGACCTCGACGCCGCTATCGACCACGGCGATGCTCGCAGCCGGCTTCTCAACGTCGGTGCCCATAACCAGCGAAGCGGTGTTGGCCAAGGGCTCAATCGTCGAGCGCAGGCTCTCGAGCTTCTCGATATCCTCGGCGCCAGCGCGCACGACAACGTCGAGCTCGACCTTGGGGCTCAAGCGATAGCGCGAACGCGTGGCGCGGGCGGCAGACACGACGGTGCGGCACAGCTCAAACGCGCGCTCGGCGTCCTCGTCGACGTACTTGACGTAGTCGGCGGGCTCAGGCCACTTGGCGATCATGAGCGCCTCGGCGCGGTCCACGTTGCCCTCGGCGTCCAGATCGAGCACGCTCGCCGGCATGTTGTCCCAAATCTCCTCGGTGACAAACGGCATAAGCGGGTGCATCAGGCGAATGGAGGTGTCGAGCACAAAGATCAAGTTGCGCTGCGCCTGCAGACGGCCCTCGCCCTTCAGACGAGCCTTGGTGACCTCGACGTACCAGTCGCAGACCTCGTTCCAGAAGAACTGCTGCACGCCGCGGGCCATGTCGCCAAAGGTGTAGTTCTCAATGCCCTCGGTGACCATCTTCACGGCCTTGGCCAGGCGGCTGAACATCCAAGCGTCGGCCGGCGTCTCCACGACGGGCTCGCCGGGCGTGTAGCCCTCCATGTTCATGAGCAGGAAGCGGCTAGCGTTCCAGATCTTGGTCACAAACGACTTGGCCTGGTCGGTGCGCGGGCTGTCGATAAGCTTCTTGGTCTTCTTGTCGATGTTCGCGTCGAACTTAACGTCCTGGTTGTTAGTGCACAGCGTGAGCAGGTTGAATCGCATGGCGTCGGCGCCGTACATGCCAATGAGGTCCATGGGGTCAACGCCGTTGCCCTTGGACTTGGACATGCGGCTGCCGTCCTTGGCCAGAATCGTCGGGTAGATGACGACGTCCTTAAACGGCACCTCGTCCAGGAAGTACAGCGAGCTCATGACCATGCGGGCGACCCACAGCGCGATGATGTCGCGCGCGGTGACCAGCGCCGTCGTGGGGTGATGACCCTCGAGCAGCTCGGGCTTTTGCGGCCAGCCCTGCGTGGCAAAGGTCCAAAGCTGCGAGCTAAACCAGGTGTCCAGCACGTTCTCGTCCTGGTGCACGTGATGGCCGCCGCACTTGGGACACACGTCGGTGTCCTCGGTAAGGGCGTCCTCCCAGCCACAGTCCTCGCAGTAGAACACGGGGATGCGGTGGCCCCACCACAGCTGGCGGCTGATGCACCAGTCCTTAAGGTTCTCCATCCAGGTGGTGTAGGTCTGCGTCCAGCGCGCGGGATGGAAGGTGACCTTGCCGGAATTGACGGCGTCGAGCGCCGGTCCCTTGAGCTTGTCGACGGCCACAAACCACTGCTCGGACAGCCACGGCTCCAGGGCGGAGTCGCAACGGTAGCAATGCATAACGGAGTGGTCGAGATCCTCGACGTGATCGAGCAGGTCGTGCTCCTCGAACCACTTGATGACGGCCTCGCGGCACTCGTCGCGGTTCATGCCGGTGAACTCGCCGTAGCCCTCGACGACCACCGCGTGCTCGTCGAAGATGTTGATCTGCGGCAGGTCGTGGGCCTGGCCCATGGCGTAGTCGTTGGGGTCGTGGGCCGGGGTGACCTTAACGAAGCCGGAACCAAAGTTGGCATCGACATGCCAATCCTCAAAGATGGGGATCTCGCGGTCAACGATGGGAAGCTTAACGGTCTTACCCACGAAGGCGGCCTTCTCGGGGTCCTTCGGGGAGACGGCAACGCCCGTGTCGCCGAGCATGGTCTCGGGGCGCGTGGTGGCGACGACAATGTAGTCCTGGCCGTTGACCGGCTCGGTCAGCGGGTAGCGCAGGTGCCACAGGTGGCCCTTCTCGTCCTTGTACTCGGCCTCGTCATCCGAGATTGCGGTCGTGCAGTTGGGGCACCAGTTGACGATGCGCTTGCCGCGATAGATCAGGCCGTCATGGTACCAGTCGCAGAAGACCTTGCGCACCGCCTGGGCATAGTCCTCGTCCATGGTGAAGCGCTCGTTGTCGAAGTCGACGGAGCAGCCCATGCGCTTGATCTGCTCGACGATGATGCCGCCGTACTCGTGGGTCCAGTCCCAGCAGGCGTCGACAAACTTGTCACGACCAATCTCCAGGCGGCTAATGCCCTCGCTCTTGAGCTTCTTGTCGACCTTGGTCTGCGTGGCGATACCGGCGTGGTCGGTGCCCAGCACCCAGCGCGTGGACTTGCCGCGCATGCGGGCCATACGGATGATGGCGTCCTGGATGGAGTCGTCGGTGGCGTGACCCATGTGGAGCTTGCCGGTCACGTTGGGAGGCGGAATGGTGACGGTGCAGTCGCCCACGCCCTCACGGCGCTTGTAGTAGCCGCCGTCGAGCCACTTCTGCAGGATCGCCGGCTCGTTGGTCGACGGATCGTAGTTCTTGGGCATTTCTTCCATATATCTCTCCCTGTCCCGCCGGGGAGGAATGTAGGCCCGCCAGGGTCTGCATTCCTCCCCTTAGGTATCGATTACTTCAGTCTGAATGACTTCGCTGAGGCTTAAACAAACACACAGAATAACACAGGTAGTTGGGGTTATTGCGTATATATAAAATAGCCTCCGACCGCGGGTGGTCGGAGGCTATTTGCAAACACGTTTTAGGCAGGTCTAGCCATAGATGCGCTGGGGCTGTTCTTCGCCCTTGACGGCGGCTTCGGTTACGACGACCTTGGCAACGCCCTCCTCGCTGGGGAGGTCGAACATCGTCTGCTGCAACACGTCCTCGCAGATGGCGCGCAGGCCGCGGGCGCCGGTCTTGCGGGCGAGCGCCATGCGGGCGATCTCGTGCAGCGCCGCGTCCTCAAACTCCAGGTCGACGTCCTCGAGCTGGAACATCTTGCGGTACTGGCGCACCACGGCGTTCTTGGGCTCGGTCAGGATCGATACCAGGTCGTCCTCGTCAAGCGCCTGCGTCTGGGTGACGACGGGCGTACGGCCCACGAACTCGGGGATCATGCCAAAGGCGTTGAGGTCCTGCGGGAGCACCTGGCGCAGAAGGTCGTTCTCGTCGACCGAGGTGGGGCCGGCAATCTCGGAGTTAAAGCCAACGCCCTTGTTGCCCACGCGATCGGCGATGATCTTATCCAGACCCACAAAGGCACCGCCGCAGATGAACAGGATGTTGGTCGTGTCGATCTGCAGTAGCTCCTGCTGGGGATGCTTGCGGCCGCCGGTGGGCGGAACGCTTGCCACCGTGCCCTCAAGAATCTTAAGCAGAGCCTGCTGAACGCCCTCGCCCGAGACATCGCGGGTGATGGAGAGGTTCTCGGCCTTGCGGGCGATCTTGTCGATCTCATCCACGTAGATGATGCCCACCTGCGCGCGCTCAATGTCGCCATCGGCAGCGTTGATGAGCTTGAGCAGGATGTTCTCCACGTCCTCGCCAACGTAGCCAGCCTCGGTGAGCGCGGTGGCGTCGGCGATGGCAAACGGCACCTCGAGGATGCGTGCGAGCGTCTGGGCCAGCAGCGTCTTGCCGGTGCCGGTGGGGCCGAGCAGCAGAATATTGGACTTGGCGAGCTCCACCTCGTCCATGTCATCGTCAAACTGGGCACCCATGCCCGATGCCTCGTCAAGGGCGGACACCGCGGCACCGCCCTCGATCACGCGGCGATAGTGGTTGTACACGGCCACCGACATGGCGCGCTTAGCGTCCTCCTGGCCCATAACATAGGCCGAAAGCTCGTCATAGATCTCGTGCGGCGTCGGCACGTGCGTGATGACCTGACGGTCGTCCTCGAGCTCAAAGCCCTCGGTCTCGGGGTCAACGGCGGGCTGGGACGCAGCCTGGCCGTGGTCGTTGAGGAAACCCGGGAGATTGCCGTTGCGGGCGGCGTCCATAAAGTCCGAAGCCAGCGACTCCTCAAGGATCTCGGAGCAGGCAGCGACGCACTCATCGCAGATAAAGATGTTGGTCGGACCCTTAACGAGGCGACGAACCTGTCCCTGCTCTTTTCCGCAGAAGGAGCAGCGGATGGGGTTGCCGTTCTCGTCAAAGTTGTCCTGCATGTTACCTGCCATCCTAGGCGTCCTTCGCGGCGAGGTCGCGCGAGGTGACGATACGGTCGATCAGGCCGTAGTCGAGGGCCTCGGCAGCGGTCAGGTAGTTATCGCGCTCGGTATCGGCCTGGACCTTCTCGATGGGCTGGCCCGAAGCGTCGGACAGGATCTGGTTGAGCTCGCGGCGGGTCTTCTTGATCTCCTCGGCCACAATCTCAATCTCGGTCTGCTGGCCCTGGGCACCGCCGCTAGGCTGGTGAATCATGACCTTGGAGTGCGGCAGGCAGAAGCGCTTGCCCTTGGCGCCGGCCGAAAGCAGCACGGCGGCCATGGACGCGGCCATGCCCACGCAGATGGTGGAGACCTGCGGCTTAATGAAGTTCATGGTGTCCAGAATCGCCAGGCCGGAGTAGACCTCGCCACCGGGAGAATTGATGTAGAGCGAGATATCCTTCTCGGCATCCTGGCTCTCAAGATGCAGCAGCTGGGCAACGACCAGGTTGGCGCTGACGGAGTTGATCTCCTCGCCCAAGAAGATGATGCGGTCGTTGAGCAGGCGCGAATAGATATCGTAGCTGCGCTCGCCGCGCGGCGTCTGCTCGATAACGTATGGCACGAGGGCGGAATCGAACTTAGCGATCATACGCATCTCCATTTCTCTTACGGACCAATAGTGGTTCTAGACAAACGTACGGTGCCCGCATGCTATGCATTGGCTGGCACCGTACGAAGCAACCGGATAACCGGCTTATAACTTTACCCCATCACGGGCGCATCCATGCGCTCGCGGGAAAGGTGGCGAGAATTACTCGGCGTCCTTGGCGGTCTCGTCGACCTCGGTCACCTTGGCGTTCTCGACCAGGTGGTCAACGGCCTTGGAGCGACGGATGGACTCACGGACGGCAGGCATGCGGCCATCGGCAATGAACTCGGCCTTGGAAGCCTCGACGTCCTTGACGCCGGCCTTCTCGAACTCGGCGTTGATGTCGTCCTCGGTGACCTCGATCTTGAGCTCACGGGCGAGGGCGTCGAGCGCCAGGGACTCACGGGCAACGTCGTTGGCCTGCTTGTGCAGGTCGCCGATGAACTGCTCCATGGTCAGGCCGGAAGCGGGCAGCCAGGTGTCCAGCGTCATGCCGCGGGCAGCGAGGTTGGACAGGAAGTTCTGGCCAAGCTCCTCAAAGACGGACTGCTCGTAGTCGGCGTCCATCTCGTCGAGCTGCAGACGCTCGGCGAGAGCGGAGACGCAACGGTTCTCCTTCTCGGCCGGGAGGCGGGAAGCCTTGTCCTGCTCGATCTCGAGCTTGATGGCGTCGCGCATAGCGTCGATGCTGTCAAAGCCAAAGTCGGACTTGACGAGCTCGTCGGTGAGCTCGGGGGTGTTGCGGACCTTGATGCCCTTGACGGTGACCTCGACGGTGTGGGTCTCGGCCTCCTCGCCCTCCTCGACCTCGTCGGTCCAGGTGACGGTCTTGACGTCGTCGACGTTAGCGCCGATCAGGGCCTCGTTGAACTCCTTGGGGTTGCTGTCGCTACCAGCGATGAGCATACGGCCCTCGGCGGCGAAGTTGTCGGCGTTCTCGACGGCCTTGAGATCGACGGTCACATAGTCGTCAGCCTCGACAGCGCGACCCTCGACGTCCTCGAAGGTGGCACGGTAGTTGAGGAGCATCTCGACCTGGTTGTTGATCTCGGACTCGGTGACCTCCGCAGGGGGCATCTCGATCTCGACGGCGTCGAAGGAGGAGAGCTCGGCGGCAGGACGCAGGGAGAACTCGACGGTGTAGGTGTAGTCCTCGTGATCCTTAGCGAGGTCGAGGTCCTTGTAGTCACCGTTCTTGGTGGGGACGATGTCCAGCTCGTTGAGGACGGCGGGCTCGTTGGCGGCGATCAGGTCGTTGGTGGCCTGAGCGAGGGTAGCCTCGGCGCCAAGAGCGGAATCGATGACCGGACGGGGAGCCTTACCGGCGCGGAAGCCCGGGAAGCGGTACTTCTTGGCGGTGTCCTTGTAGGCCTTCTTGATCGCGGCGTCGACGTCGGCGGCCGGGATGGTGACCGTAGCGGTGAGCTTGGCGTCCTTGACGTCAGAAGCGGTGATGTTCA
>DBEYTJ010000010.1:0-3594 GCA_048181065.1 Collinsella sp. | reverse complement strand
TCGATGTAATAGCGGCCCAGATCGTCATAGTCATGGATATCGGGGTAAACCTCATAGCAATCCAGATTCTCGGTGAGGTTGATGATCTCCTGCAGGCTGCCGCAATGGTCGCCCATTTCCATACCGGCCTGAAACTGTGCGTATTCGCTTTCGCTCATTTCATCCAGCTTCGATGCCAGATAATTCAGCTCGTCCAGATTTTCATATTCACCCAGCTTACTGTAAAGACCGTCCACATAGCAGTCATAGTCCGTGATGAACCATTCCTCATAGGGCTGGCCGAAGTCATCCTTCTGGCCGATCCCAATCCGCTTAAACACTTCCTTCAATTCCTCGGCGGTGGTGGGAAACTTCACCCACTCGCCCACAAGCTCGCCCTCGTTGTACTTGCCAAGATTGGTGATAAAGGCGGCAAAGGGATAGTCCTTGTTGTAACTGTAATCCGGCATATACGCTCCTCCTTCAGCTTCGCTTATTTTTGGGAAATTCCAGCTTGAAATCGATGTACCTGCCGCCCGTGTCGCAGAGGATCACGGCGGCGTCGTAGGCAGTCTGTTTCTTTTCAGACCTCATCCCCTTGACATTGGTCCGTCCCTTTTTTAGAAGGTCCGCCGCCATCTTCTTCGTCAGCTCCTTCCTGCGGCTCGTCCAGAAGCGGTCATTTTTCCAGAGGACAAAACCGCAGGACCGATCCGAACAGGCAAAGTTTTTCTTCCCCTCATAGACCGGCTGGCCGCAGCGGGGGCAGGCCCCGATCACTTCCTTCTCCGGGGCAAACAGCTTTTTGCCGTCCTCGGAAATGCAGGAATAGGTGGAAACGATCTCCCGGACCATATCCCGGATGCCATCCATAAAGGCGTCCGGGTCAGCGCCGCCCTTTGCGATCTCCGTCAATTTCTGCTCCCACTCCGCCGTCAGCATGGGAGAGGTCAGCGGCTCCGGCAGGACCATGACAAGGTTGATACCGGCTTTCGTGGGGATCAGGCTCTTGCCCTTACGCTCCACAAATCCGGCTGCCACCAGCTTTTCGATGATGGCAGCGCGGGTAGCGGGCGTACCAAGCCCTTTTCTCTCTGCTTCATCGGGGATATCATCCTTGCCTGCGTTCTCCATAGCGGACAGGAGGGTATCTTCGGTATAGGGCTTCGGGGGCTGGGTGAAGTGCTCGGTGATGGAAACCTCCGCGCCGTCAAAAACTTGCCCTTCGGTGAAGTCCGGCAACATGCCGCCGTCCCCGTCCGCAGGCTTTTCTTTCAGGGAGACGCGGAAAATACGGTCGATCTCCCGCCAGCCTTCGGAGAGGACGCGCCTGCCCTTTGCGGTGAAGGAATGACCACCGCAGTCAAAGGCAGCCGTGACCGCCTCATACACATAGGGCTCCGCCGACGCGCACAGCAGACGGCAGCAGACCAGAAGAAGCAGCTCACGCTCGCCCAGGGGCAGGGCGGGGATATCCGCTTTCTCGATCTCCATCGTGGGGATGATGGCGTGGTGGTCGGATACGTCCTTGTCGGAGACCATGGCCTCCACCAGAGGGAAGAAATTGCTGATTTTATCAAAGGGCGGCAGCTTCGCCGCCAGATGGATCACACAGGAGGCCGTTTCCGCCATATCGGAGGTCAGATGCCGGCTGTCCGTGCGGGGATAGGTCAGCAGCTTTTTTTCATAGAGGCTCTGGGCGTAGTCAAGGGTCTGCTTCGCCGTGTAGCCAAGCAGCCGGTTTGCCTCACGCTGCAAGGTGGTGAGGTCATAGAGTTTCGGAGGCGGTTCCTTCTTCTGCTCACAGGTGACGGAGGTGCAGGTGACGGCAGCGCCCTTGCACATGGCCGCTGCCTGCTCCGCCTCCGCCGGATCGGTGAATCTCTCCGATACCGCCTCCGCGCCGGCCAGCGTCAGGCGCACATGATGATACTTCTCCTTCTGGAACAGCGCGATCTTCGCGTCCCGCGCTGCCAGCAGGGACAAGGTGGGCGTTTGGACGCGGCCCACGTTCAGGGTACGGTGATAGAGGACGGAGAAAAGGCGGGTGGCGTTGATCCCCACCAGCCAGTCAGCCCTCTGGCGGCAGAGGGCTGACTGATACAGGGCTTCATACTCGGCGCCGGGGCGCAGCTCGGAAAAGCCCTCCCGGATGGCGCTGTCCTCCATTGAAGAAATCCAGAGACGGAGGACCGGCTTGCGGCAGCCGGCCATTTCATACACCAGACGGAAGATCAGCTCACCTTCACGTCCGGCGTCGCAGGCGTTGACGATCTCCGTTACATCCTCCCGCGCCATGAGGCGCTTCACATTGTCCAAAGCCGCCTCCTTGCCGGGGATGGGGGCGTAGCGGAAGGGCTCCGGCAGGATGGGCAGATCCTCATAGCGCCATTTTTTGAAGCGTTCGTCATAGCCGCCCGCGTCCAGCGGGGATACCAGGTGCCCCACGCACCAGGAAACGAGAAGTCCGCTGCCCTCATAAAAGCCATCGGCCCTGGATAAAGCACCCAGGGCCGACGCGATGGATTTTGCCACGCTCGGTTTTTCCGCGATGATCAGTTTACTCATGCTCCGCCTCCGTTTCAGCCTCCGCAGGCTCGTCCTCGTTGATATACTCCTCGTCGGGGAAATCGTACTCGTCGGGATCGGCGCTGACCTTCACGCTGCTGCGGTTCGGCTTGATGAACTTCACATAGGCGAAGGCTCCGCCGCCTGCCAGCACCACCAGCGCCACCACAGCCAACAGGCCGCTGCCGCTCTTTTTCTTCGGCTGCTCCGGTTCCGGCTCCGGCTCCCTGACCTTCTCCCTGCCCACGCACTCGGAGAGGTTGGTCTTGCAGACAGAACAGGATGTATCCACCGCGCCGGCCGCGCATTTTTCCTTACAGGTACACACAGGGGCGGCAGGCGTCTCCTCGTCCATCAGAGCCAGCAGGTCGCGCTCGTCTACCTGGTTGAGAAAGTGGACGGTGTTCTCGCCGTCCTCCGCCCGGTCGATAATGATGTAGAAATAGTTGCCGCCCTTTGTGACCACGGTGATGAACTGCTTATCCCCGGCGCTCTCACCGGCGATATCGTCCACCAGGGTCATGTTGCCCTCCGGGGTCATGGGCTGGGGCTCATAGCCGCCCGTGGTCTCCTCCCCGGTGTAGTAGGGCTCGCCGTCCCCGCCGCCTGCGAAGGCCACGGTGGAGGTGGCCGCCATGCAGAAAAGCGCCAGGAACACGGCGGCGAAACGGCGAAAAGCTCTGTTACGCTTCATCTTCCGCACCCTCGCTTTCCTCCGTCTCCATCAGCCCGTCCGGCAGGGAGATCATGCCGCTGGCGTAGGCGCGCAGGAAGGCGGTGAGCTCCCTGTTGTCCATGCGGACAGCCTTCACCATGCGGACGATCTCCAGGTTCTCTTCCTCCGTGAGCTGGGCTTCCAGCGCGCGGAGACGCTTCTGCTGCTCTGCGATCTTTTCCCTCGTTTTCTCAATATCCTTGCGGATCTTCTCAGTCGTTGCCATGATTGCATTGCTCCTTTCCAAATCGTTCTTTCCATGAATAATTGCGCCCAAGCCCCCGAACGGTTTTCAGGTTGGCCCGTGCGTTATCCTCCAATGCCAGCGCGCG
>DBEYTJ010000009.1:0-1605 GCA_048181065.1 Collinsella sp. | reverse complement strand
CAGGCCGACTACATGGGCATGCTGGCAACCGTTATGAACGCGCTCGCCCTGCAGGATGCCTTCGAGCATAACGATGTTCCCTGCCGCGTGATGAGCGCTATCCAGATGAACGAGATCTGCGAGCCCTATATTCGCCGTCGCGCCATCAACCACCTATCCAAGGGCAACGTCGTTATTTTTGCCGCCGGTTCGGGCAATCCGTACTTTACGACCGACACCGCCGCGGCTCTTCGTGCGTGCGAGATCGGCGCCGAGATTCTGATTAAAGCCACCAAGGTTGACGGCATCTACGATAAGGATCCCGTCAAGTGCGCTGATGCCGTCCGTTTTGACAAGATTACCTATCACGAGGTTCTCGTCCGCGGTCTGCAGGTTATGGATTCCACGGCTACGGCACTGTGCCAGGACAACCGTATGCCGATTTTGGTCCTCAACATCGATGGCGAGGACACCGTCAAGCGCGCGCTTTCGGGTGAGCCCGTCGGCACGCTCGTCTATCAGGAGGATTAAGCATGGCAGAGAACATCACCGCCCATATGGACAAGTCGCTCGAGTCCCTCAAGCATAACTTCTCCAAGGTCCGTACCGGCCGCGCCAATGCCAACATTCTGTCCGACATCACCGTCGATTATTACGGTGTTCCCACGCCGGTCACGCAGGTTGCCGCCGTCAAGACCCCCGAGGCCCACATGCTGCTCATCGAGCCGTGGGACAAGGCACTCATCAACGCTATCGTCAAGGCCATCGGCGCTTCCGATCTGGGTATTACCCCCAACTCCGATGGCACCGTCGTTCGTCTGCCGTTCCCGGCTCCCACCGAGGAGCGCCGTCGCGAGCTCGTCAAGGAGTGCCGCGAGTACGCCGAGCAGGCCAAGGTGTCTATCCGTAACATCCGTCGCGACTTCAACAACAAGCTTGAGCGCGATGAGGAGCTCACCGAGGACGATGTCCGTCGCGAGCAGGCCAAGGTCCAGAAGCACACCGATGAGTATGTCGCCAAGGTCGAGGAGCTTCTGAAGGAAAAAGAAGCCGAGGTCATGGAGATCTAAGGTGCAATACGACGAGCATAAACTGGTCGAGTACTTTGCCGACGCCCCTGCGGGCGTCGGTTTTTCCGACCTTGACCTTAATAACATTCCGCACCATATCTCGTGCATCATGGACGGTAACGGTCGTTGGGCCACGTCGCGCGGTCTTGCACGCACCGAGGGCCACAAGGCGGGTATCGTCTCCCTGCGCGAGATCATTACCGCATGCGTGCGCTTGGGTGTCGACGTCCTTTCGGCCTATGCGTTTTCGACCGAAAACTGGAATCGTCCGCAGCATGAGGTCAACGTTTTGATGCATTTGTTTGCCAAGACGTTTATCGATGAGTTGCCGCTGCTTAAGCGCGAAAACGTTCGCGTTGTCTTTTTGGGCGATATTTCCGCACTGCCTAAGAAGACCCGCGATGTCTTTGAGCGAGGTCTTGCCGAGTGCGCCAATCACACCGGCATGACGCTGGCGCTTGCCGTCAACTACGGCGCGCGTGCCGAGATTACCCGCGCTGTCCGTCAGATCGCACTCGACGCTGCCGCCGGTAAGATCGATCCTGGCGCAATTGAT
>DBEYTJ010000008.1:0-18924 GCA_048181065.1 Collinsella sp. | reverse complement strand
CCTAGATATGCTGACGAATCGCGTCGATATAGGCCCGACCGTAGCGCGTGAGCGTCGTGTTCTTGCGCGTGATGATGCCAATCTCCATGTACTCGTCCACGTCGAGCGGAATCGAGATAATGCCGGGGCCGTTGAGCTCGTGGCTGATCACGCCCGAGCATACCGTGTAGCCGTTGAGGCCCATGGCCAAATTGAACAACGTCGCACGGTCGCGCACGCGGATATTTTTGCGACGCTCGAACGTCGAGGTCAGCTCCTCGGAATAGTAAAACGAGTTGTAGCTGCCCTGCTCGTAGGACAGGAACGGGTAGTCTTCCAGATCCTCGAGCGTCACGCTGGAGCGGTCCGCCAGCGGATGGTCGGCGCAGACGAAGACATGCGGCGTGGCGCAGAAGAGTCCTTCGAACACGAGCTCGTTGGCGGCAAGCATGCGCTCGATGACCTCGCGATTGTGCTCCGACAGATACAGGATGCCGAGTTCGCTTTTCATATGCGCGACATCCTCGATAATTTCGTGGGTCTGCTCCTCGCGCAGGGTAAAGTCGTAGCGCGCGGCATCGAACTCGCGGATCACATCGACAAACGCATTAACGGCAAAGGAATAATGCTGGCAGCTCACACTAAAGTGCGGCACCTGCTCGGACGTGCCTTTGTACTTGCCCTCGAGCAGGTCGGCCTGGTCGAGCACCTGGCGCGCGTAGCCCAAGAAGGTCTCGCCTTCCTCGGACACAATGACGCCCTTGTTGGTGCGCTCAAAGATATGCACACCCATCTCGTTTTCGAGATCGCGAATCGACGCGGTAATCGAGGGCTGCGACACAAAGAGCCGGCGCGAGGCCTCGGTGATGCTACCGCATTCGGCAACCTTAACAACATATCTGAGCTGCTGAAGCTTCATAGCCTTCTCCCTAGACGTTCGTGACGCCAAAACCTGCCGCGTCCATTTGGCGCATAAACGACGGCATCTCCCCCGTCGCGGCGCAGGCGGCAATCTGATGCAGAGCCCCGGCAACCGCATCATCTGCCGCAGCGCCAATATGCCAGCGTGCGGCAGCCGTGACGGCCTCGTTGGCATTGGCGACTGCAACGGAGTTAGGAACGGCATCGATCATGGGCAAATCGTTATCAGAATCGCCGAATACGGCCACCTCGTCGGGCGTCAGGCCCAAAGCGCGCGCCAGCTCCAGCGCAGCGCAGCCCTTGTCCCAACCAGCCGGAAGGATGTCGAACAGGCGCACTCGGTTGTTGGGAAACACAAGCGAGAGTTCCGGCACCTCAGCGGCAACGCGCTCACGTAGCTCCGCGAGCTCCTCACGCGAACGGGCACTCCAGATATTCGCCTTAAACACCGACGCGTCATCGACGACGGGACGACATGGGGCCTCTTCGCCTTTGAGCCACGCGTTGCCGCCCGACTCCATTGCGCGACGAACGCGCTCGGGGTCACTCGTCACACAATGGGCATCGTTGCCCCAAAAGTCATCGCCCAGGCTGTAGACTTTTAGAAATGTATCGTCGGTCTCTTGCTCCAGATAGTCGGCCAAACGCATCAGAGCATCGTTGTCGATTGCGCGCGAGGCGACTACTTCGCCGTCAACAAACATCACCTGGCCGTTACAGAACGCACCGGTCGAATAACACCCGGAACGGTTTTTGAACATCCAGCCCATCGCGGACGGCTGACGACCCGAAACCGGCCCAAAGTGCAAACCCGCCGCCTGCATGGCATGAATACCCTCAATGGCGTAGTCGCTGGCGCCGTCATGCCCGGCTGGAATCAGTGTATCGTCCATATCGGTCAGCACAAGTTTGATCATAAGGTCCCCTCGGTCATTCTTAATCCCATCTATTGTACCGACCTGCCAAAAAGGGACAGGTTTATTTCGGCAGGTTTCATCTGGGAAAACGCAAAGTCCCAGTTGTTACCTGCCAAAATAAACCTGTCCCTTTTTGGCAGGTGCGCTAGTATAGGGAACAACAGATTCGATGCGGGAGTGCCGGCGGTGCAAGCCACAAGGCTGAGAGGGCATGGTGTCCAATCCTTTGAACCTGTCAGTTAATGCTGGCGTAGGGAGCATGCCGCCTTTACAGGGGCGCTGTCTATGCACAGCGCCCCTTTTCTATGCCAAGGAGGCATGTGCAGTGATTGATTCGGAACAGCTTAAGCAGCATATGGTCAAGACCGTGGAGGAGATTCGCGCTACCAATCCGATGGCCGGCTCCATCACCAACACGGTGACGATCGACTTTGTCGCCAACGCACAGCTCGCCGTGGGCGGATCGGCCGCCATGGTCTATCTGCCCGACGAGGGCGAGGCACTCGTTGCCGGCGGCGGCGCCATCTATCTCAATATGGGCACGCTCTTCCCCATCTACGAGCAGACGATTCCCCGCGCGGCCAAGGCGGCACACGACGCCGGCAAGCCCTGGGTGCTCGATCCGGTGGGCCTGGGCATCGGTAGCCTGCGCACCCAGTTGGTAAACGAGCTCAAGCAGTACAAGCCCGCCATCGTGCGCGGCAATGCCTCCGAGATCATCGCGCTCGCCGGCCTGTGGGGTCTTGAGGGCGAGGCGGCTGATCTGAGCCGCGTACGCGGTGTCGATACCACCGACACGGTAGACGCCGCCCGCGATGCCGCCGTGGCGCTCGCCCGCTACACCGGCGGCGCCGTTGTGGTCTCGGGCGAAGTCGACCTGATTACCGACGGCACGACCGTGGCCAAGTCCCACGGCGGCAGCCCGCTCATGTCCAAGGTCACCGGTTGCGGCTGCTCGCAGGGCGGCGTGCTGGCCGTGTACGCCTGTGCCGCCGACCCGTTTACGGCAGCCATCTGCGGCACCGCCGTCTACAACGTGGCCGGCACGCGTGCCGCCGCTGTCGCCGACGCCCCGGCAAGCTTTAAGGTCGCCTTTATCGACGAGCTCTACCGCGCAACCGCCCAGGACATCGCCGATAACCAACTCGAGCTTGAGGAGGCATAGGCCATGTCCGAGCCCGCAACCACTGCCGGCATGAACACACTCGTCGCCGTGGCCATCGCCCCGTGCGGCACCGGCGATGAGCTCTCCGCCGAGGTCGCCGAGGTCGTGCGCGTCATACGCGAGAGCGGCCTTCCCAACCGCACCACCTCGATGTTCACCGAGATCGAGGGCAACTGGGACGAGGTCATGCAGGTCGTGCGCGACGCGACCTTTGTGTTGGCGAGCAAGGGCATCCGCACCGAAGTCGTGCTCAAAGCCGATATTCGGCCCGGATTTACCGACACCATGACCGGCAAGCTCGAGCGCATGGAAGCACAGATCAAGAAGCAGGAGGAAGCACGATGAGCATCCGCGACAACCTTGATATCTCGGCCTATCTGGTACTCGGCCCCGAAAACACGCTGGGACGCCCCGTGGGCGATGTGGTGGCCCAGGCGCTCGACGCAGGCTTTACCTGCATCCAGGTGCGCTCCAAGGTGGCAAGCGCCCGCGAGATCATTGCGCTGACCGGCGACGCCGCGCAGGCAATCGCACAGGCCGGCAAGACCGGTCAGGTCGCCTTGCTGATCGACGACCGCCTTGACTGCGTACTCGCCGCGCGCGAACAGGGTATTGCCGTCGACGGCGTGCACGTGGGCCAGAGCGATATTCCCGTCGAGGTCTGCCGCAAGCTTCTGGGCCCCGATGCCATCGTGGGCCTTTCGGCCCGTTGCGAAGAGATGCTCGAGTACGTCAAGACCGCCGACATGAGCCTGGTCGACTACCTGGGCATCGGCCCGCTCCACGAGACCGAGACCAAGCGCGACTGCGGACGCGCGGCCGACGGCTCTATCATCACCAAGAGCTTTGAGGACCTAGCCGCACTCCACGTGGCAAGCCCCGTGCCTATCGTGGTGGGCGGCGGCGTTAAGACGGCCGACTTGCCGCAGCTTAAGGCAACCGGCGTCGACGGCTTTTTCGTGGTGAGCGCCGTCTGCAGCGCCGATGATCCCTACGCTGCGGCCAAGGAGCTCGTCGACACCTGGCAGCAGGCATAGGCCGACCAACTGATTCGCAGCCTCATATCTTCAGCAATGGAAAGCGCGTCCCAGTTTGGGCCTCCATTCCGGGATGCGCTTTCCGTGTGCGACCCCTACCCCGCCAGATACGCTTCCAGCGCGGGCAAGGTTGCCTCCGCATCGTGGCGGCCGACCTGGTAGATGCGCTCGAGTTCATCCGGTTCGCGGCACAGCGACGGCACCTTCACCGATTCGCTCGGCCGCACCGCAAAGATTTCGCCGGCAGCCTCGCGACGTGCCAGGTCATCGAGCGTGGCATTGTAGACCTCATGCCGATGCTCAAGCGCTGCAACAAACTCCGGGTAGTGACGGAACACGCGCCGCAGCATGGGCATCACGCTGTTGGGCTGCTTCACAAAGCCCGCCGGCTGCGTGAGTACCACGATATTGCGGTCATACCCCTGCGAAAACAGCCATGCGCTGGGAATAGAATCGGCCACGCCACCATCCAGATACTTATGCCCGTCAATAGCAACGGGACGCGTCGCCACGGGAATCGCCGACGACGCCCGGATCCACTCGATATCCCTCTCGTCGCCATAGGGCAGGTCGTGGTAGACGGCCTTGCCCGTCTCGATATCGGTACACACGCACGTAAATCGCATAGGGCAGGCGCGATACGCCTCCAAATCAATGGGATCGCGCTCGATGGGCACCTCGTGATAGGCAAAATCGGCATTGAACATATCGCCGGTTCGCAGCCAGCTGGTCACGCTTGCATAGCGCTTGTCGGCGCAATAGGCCTTGTTATAGCGAATGGCGCGGCCGATCTGGCGCGATTTAAAGTTGTAGCCAAACGCCGCGCCCGCCGAGACACCCACCATATGGTCGCAGGTCAAACCGTGCTCCATCCAAACGTCGAGCACGCCCGCCGTATACATACCGCGGTAGCCGCCTCCCTCGAGTGCCAGCCCCACCGTGCGCGTCGTATCCGGCTGTGCCATGCGACCATCTCCGTTCCTGCGTTTAAAACCGGAACAAGTATACCCGTCAACATATATCGTCTCAGTCGCATTTTCATCGAACATCGCGTCGTCGCGCTACCGCCTGTCGAATAATAGCCGCCCACAGCATGTGCACCCATATATAATTCTGCACTGTTGTTTATACTACTCAGCAGTTATCAACAGCGAACATTAGCCGGTAAATTAACCCAACAACGCAGCAAGGCGGGGGCCTGGATACACGCAAAGCGCCAAACAACAACGCGTGTGCACAACGAGCTCGCCCGACGCAATCCGCCCAACCTCAGAAAGCCGCTTACGACATGGATACTGTCAGCAATTACACCGAAACGCTCGAAAAGACCGTCCGTGACCTTCTCGAGCGTCAGGATGATCTGATTAGGACCGCCTTTACCGACCAGCTTACCGGGCTTGGCAACCGTGGCGGCTTTGCCCGTTCCCTCGAGGAGCTCTGGGAGCAGGACACCCCCGTTACCATGGCGTTCATCGATATCGACAATCTCAAGCACTGCAACGACGTCTTTGGCCATGACGAGGGCAACCGCTATATCTTGCAGGTAAGCCTCTATCTTAAGCTGTATATGAAAGTAGACGAGGCGGCATTTCGTCTGGGAGGCGACGAGTTTGCCATCCTGTCTACGATTGCAACCGAGGACGACCTCGCCGAACGTCTGGAACACTGCCGAACGATCCTGCTCAAAAACAACGATTCCGAGATGCCCCACTCGTTTAGCTATGGAGTGTCGCATGCCGACCCCGCCCTGGGCGAAGCCACCAACCGTATGACACTCGATGCCGACCATCGCATGTACGACTACAAGCTACGTCATGCCGTGCACCTCGATCGACGTAATATCACGCAAGTCCACGCCGACGACTTCGAAATAAGCGATCGTATTTTCGACGCCTTTTCGATGCTCAACGAAGGTCGTTGTTTCTTTATCGAGAACTTGTACAAACATCGCACCCTTTGGTCACAAGGTGCCTTGCGCGATCTTGGCCTTCCCTCAGAGCACATAGACAACTGTCGCGATTACTGGAAAACGCGCGTCCATCCCGACGACCTTGAGGCCTTCGTCAACGACATCGACCAAGTCTACAACGGTACCAAGCACCGTCGCGTCATGCAGTATCGTGTGCGCAACGCCGTCGGCGACTACGTCCTTTGCCGTGCTCGCGGGTTTCGTATCGACGGCGACGGAAATGTCCCCTCGCTCTATGTCGGCGAGCTCGTCAACCACTCACTTGCCGAAACCGTCGACGCCGCCACAGGCCTCGGAACGCAGCGCATGCTGGTCAATGCCATCGATACCTGCCGCCTCGACCGTTGCAAGACAGGGCTTATAGCGGTGCGCGTTCGTGGCACGACAAAGCTCAACGAGCTCTACGGGGCCGAGGCTGTCGACAACATGCTTGCCGAATACGCGGGCCGCATGCTGTCGATCACCCGCGGCAGGAGCCGGGTCTACCGTTCACGAAGCGTCCAGTTTGTCGTGCTCAGCAACGATTTGGACCACGAGGCATTCGAGCAACTGACCCGCCACCTTAAAGAGGCCGTTTTCGCTCCTGTTCGAATCGCAGGCGACACCATTACTCCCGTCTGTCTTGTCGTCCCGGCATTTTACGAGCACTTAACCCATCAGGCGACCGCCGTTTTAGGCGAACTCGACCGTCGCCTTCGCACGGCCGGCGGGCTTGTTCCCAACGACAGCCTCCCCATACCCGAGGCTGAGCGCAAAAGCGCCATCGCCGAACGTATCGACTCGCTCACGGGCCTCTATCGACCCAGCGAGTTTATGCGGCGCGCCAACGCTTTTCTCGAGGCAAGGCGCGACGGCGCCTGGTGCATCGCCACGGTCGACATGGGCCACATGCGCCTGTTTAACGAATGGCATGGACAGGCCGAAGGCGACCGCCTGCTTGCCGATGTGGGCACGGTCCTCAAGGACATCGAGAATGCCGGCATGGGCGTCGCAGGGTACTGGGGCCAAGATGACTTTTGCGTACTCATCCCCTTTAAGCACATCACCGTCCATCAAATCTACAACCGCGTTCGCGAGGCAGTAGCCAGGCATGATGGCGGCGTAGGTTTTTGGCCGTCCATGGGCGTTTACCCCATCGATTCCAATGAGGAGATCACCATCGATGCGCAGGCAAAGGCCATGTTTACCAATCGGCGCGCAAAAAACGACTTTAAGGAGCGCATTGCCATTTTTTGCCCCGAGGAGTACAAGCGCGAAATCGTGTTCAACCGCACGCTGGCCGAATTCCAGTACGCGCTGTCAAATGGTCGCATCACGTACTATCTTCAGCCCCAGGTCGATATGGAAACCGGCGAGATTATTGGCGCCGAAGCACTCACCCGCTGGATTGACAAGGACGGCTCTCTCATTTCGCCCGCAACGTTTATCCCCGCACTCGAGGAAAGCGGCTTTGTAGTGACGCTCGACAAATATGTTTGGCAGGGCGTCGCCATGTGGCTCCGCGAGCGCCTCAATCGAGGACTTCGCGTGGTTCCGATTTCCCTCAATGTGTCGCGCGTAGACATTCTTGCCTGCGATGTCGCCGAGCATATGGGGTCGCTCGCCGCCCAGTACAACCTGCCGCCCGAACTCATGCACATCGAGATCACCGAGACCGCCTATACCGGAGAGTCCGAGGCCGTGGATAAGCTGACCGCGGATCTGCACACCCGTGGCTTCTCGACCTACATGGACGATTTTGGCACCGGCCAGTCCACGCTCGTGATGCTCAAGAACGTCAACGTCGACGTCATCAAGCTCGACCGCACCTTTGTGCCCACCGACCGCGATCAAGGCCGCAGCGCGCAGATCGTGTCATCGATGCTCGAGATGGCGCAGTCGCTCCATCTGCCCGTCGTGGTTGAAGGCGTCGAAACAAATGAGCAGGCAAACATGCTACGACAAATGGGCGCCCGCTACGCTCAGGGCTTCCTCTACTACCGTCCCATGCCGGCGAAGGATTTTGAGGCATTGCTCGATGGTGGCAATAACAACTGATACGCTCGCGCGCAAAACGCCACCGCCGGAGGGGGAATTTGTCTCCATTAGCTAACTTATATCCCCAATTCAAACCGAATTGGGGATATGATACAAACCGTTGTTCCGCCCAAGGAGGTTATCCATCATGAACGAGTCATATCGCTTGGGTGAGCAATCGATTATTGCCTATCTTCAGCGACTTGCGAATGGCATCTCGACCGCCGAACTCGATGTTGCCGCGCTGCCTGCTGAACTACGCGCCGTTGGCGAGCAACTGCAAAAGACGCATGCCATCCTGCAACAAGAGCGCCGGCTGCTTGAGAGCAACGCCTATATCGACCCGCTCACCAACTTGGGCAACCGCAGCGGACTCGACCGTCACGTCGAGCAACTCTGGCACAAAGGCGACCCCTTCACCTGCGCCTATATTGACATCGACCATCTCAAGCATTGCAACGATAGGTTTGGCCACGCCGAAGGCAATCGCTATATTCTGAGCATCTGCCGCACGCTCTCCGAAACCATGGAGCACGATGAGATGCTGTTCCGTATCGGTGGAGACGAGTTTGTGCTTATCTCGCCCTCCGCAAACGAGACTGAACTCGAGCAGCGCTTGGAGCAGGTACGTGCCGGGCTGATCGAGGCGAGCTCAGGCGGCAAGGCGCCCATGATCGGCAGCTTTAGCTTTGGCTGCTCGCGCGTCGATCCACTTGCCGGCGACACGCGCCGCCAGATGACGATGGATGCCGATCGCAAGATGTATCGCTATAAGCTTATGCATCGTGTGCAGCAGCCGAAAGACAATGACGCGCCGCAACGCCCAATCGTCGATCAGCTTCCCTGCAACGACCGGGTGTTCCAAGCGATCTCCATGAGCTCCGAGACGCGCTATCCGTTCATCCTTAACCTCGATACGGGCGAATCGCAATGGTCGGTTAACGCCGTGCGCGATTTTGACTTGCCCTCCCAGCACCCTTTTAATTCGGTCGATATGTGGCTTGCCCGCGTTCATCCCGAGGACCGCGACAACGTACGCGCCGAGCTCGACATGGTGATAAACGGCACGTGGCACTTCCACTACATGCAGTATCGCGTAATGGACGCCACCGGAAAATACGTGCTTTGCGACTGCACGGGCTACCGCTTGGACGGCACCGATACCGAGCCCAACATGTATGTGGGCATTATCATCAACCGAAGCCTAGCGGATACGACCGACTCCGTGACCGGCCTGGGCGATATTCACGCCCTGGTCAACGCCATTGGCGAAATGCGTCGCGTGGCGCGCGAGGCAGGCTTTATTGCCATTAAGGTTGACGATATCGCCGAGGTCAATGCCCGCTTTGGATTCGATGCAGGCGACCGCGTTTTGGCAGAAAGCGCCGCCTGCCTTATGGAATGCTCGCGCGGCAAGGGTCGCCTGTTCCGCTCGACGGGGCCGATGTTCGTGGCACTCTTCGATGAGCTCGGCCCCGAGGCAATCGACGATATTGCAAGCGACATCGAACGGTTCCTGGGCTCTCCCGTGCTCATCGGCTCGCTTGAATATCAGCCGCCCATTCGTGTGGCCACGCTCCATCTGGACGGCGTCGACCGTCAGCCCGTTTCCATTTTGAACGAGCTCAAAGCGCTGCTCGGGAAAGCCGTGCAGGTGCCAGGTACCAAACTGGATTAGCACCGCGCCCGCGCCGCCTCCCCCATCGTGCGATAATCCTCTGCAGAAGTCACCAAAAGCAGAGGGAGTTTGTGATGAAGGTTCTTTTGGTCAATGGCAGCCCCAAGGCAAACGGCAACACCGCCCGCGCACTCGCCGAGGTCGCCGAGCAACTCAATGCCGAAGGCATTGATACCGAGGTGTTTCAGCTGGGCGCCAAGCCCATTCGCGATTGCATCGGTTGCGGCCAGTGTGGCAAACTTGGCGGTCGCTGCACCTTTGACGATGATGTGGTGAACGAGCTCATCGCTGCCGCCGAGCAGGCAGACGGCTTTGTCTTTGGCTCACCCGTCTACTATGCGCACCCCAGCGGACGCATCCTTTCGGCCCTCGATCGCGCCTTCTATGCCGGAGGCAAAGCCTTTGCACACAAGCCGGGCGCTGCCGTCGCCGTCGCCCGTCGCGGCGGTACATCGACCACCTTCGATGTGCTCAACAAGTACTTCACCATCAACCAGATGCCCGTGGTCGCCTCCACGTACTGGAACAACGTGTTTGGTCGCGTGCCCGGCGACGCCGATGGGGATGCCGAGGGCCTTGCCACCATGCGCAACATCGGCAAGAACATGGCCTGGCTCCTGCATTGTATCGAGGCAGGACAGGCCGCTGGTATCAACGCACCCGAGGCAGATCGAGCAACGACCAACTTCATCAGGTAGAACGGCGGAACAAATACATGAACGTGCAGATTTTTGGCACCAAAAAGTCCTTCGATACCAAGAAAGCACAGCGCTTCTTCAAAGAGCGCCGCATTAAGGTGCAGTTTATCGACCTTAAGGAAAAGGAGATGAGCAAGGGCGAGCTCACGAGCGTGATGCAGGCGGTCGGCGGCATCGACAAGCTGCTCAACCCCAAAGCCAAGGACGAGGAGACGCTCGCGCTCATCCAGCACCTTACCCCCAGTCAGCGCTTCGACAAGCTGCTCGAGAACCAGCAGGTTCTAGCCGAGCCCATCGTGCGCAACGGCAAAAAGGCCACCGTCGGTTATTGCCCCGATGTATGGGGAGCCTGGGAGTAGCTTGTGTTATTTGCCGGCGCGTGGGTATAAGAGCAGGCGTTTGGCATAAGATTCAACTGTAAGCCATGTCTAACAAAGGAGGGCACATGCCCAACAAACCCGTGAAGATCATCATGCTTACCGGATACCTCGGTGCCGGCAAGACCACGCTGCTCAACCACATCCTCGCTAACGACGGCGGCATCCGCGCCGCCGTGATCGTCAACGACATCGGCGAGATCAACGTCGACGCCAGCCTTATCGCCGACGGTGGCCTTTCCGAGACCGACGACCTCATCCCGCTCACCAACGGCTGCATCTGCTGCACGCTTTCGGACGACCTTGCCAACCAGCTGCAGGGCATCGCCGATTCGGGCAACTTCGACTACATCATCATCGAGGCATCGGGTATTTGCGAGCCTATCCCCATCGCCTACACCATCTCGAGCTTCTGCGACGAGGCCAAGGTGGGCGGCGAGCCCAAGCTCGCGCTCGACAACATCGTGGCCGTGGTCGACTGCGCCCGCATGTACGACGAGTTCAACGGCGGTCGCGACCTGCTGGCAGAGGATATCGACGAGGACGACATCGAGAGCCTGCTCATCCAGCAGATCGAGTTCTGCTCCACGCTGATTCTCAACAAGACCGATACCGTGAGCCCTGAGCAGATCGCCGAGCTTAAGGCCATCGTGCGCAGCCTGCAGAAAGACGCCGTGATCGTCGAGGCCCAAAACGGCGAGGTCCCCATGGAGGAGCTGCTCGACACCGACCGCTTCGACTTTATGCGCGCCTACAATTCCGCCGCCTGGATCGATGCCATGGAGCATCCCGAGGAGCACGATGACCCTGAGGTGCTCGAGTACGACATCGAGACCTTTGTTTACTCGCGCCGCAAGCCGTTTGACCTGCAGAAGTTCACCGATTTTGTTGAGCAGGAGTGGCCCGACGAGGTCATTCGCGTCAAGGGTCCGTTGTGGCAGACCGGCGATCCGGACATGTGCTACATGTTTGAGCAGGCTGGCCACCAGATGCGCCTGATGGAGAACGGCCTGTTTGTCGACTCGGCGCCCGAGGGCGAGAAGCAGAAGATCATCGACGAGAACCCCGAGATCATGCAGATTTGGGACGACGAGACGGGCGACCGCATGACGAGCCTGTGCATCATCGGCCGTCACATGGACAAGGATGCGCTCATCGCCTCCCTCGATGCCTGCCTGACCGACTGGCACCGCGCCTAGGTTTATCCAAGCGGGTTTTTCCGCTACGTAACCGCCAAACCACCACGAAGGTGCCTGTCCCCTTCGTGGTGGTTTTTCGTTCTGAGCCAAGGAGATTCATGTTCAACATTGTGCTGTATGCGCCCGAGATTCCGGCCAATACGGGCAATATCGGTCGCACCTGCGTGGTCACCGGCGCCCGCCTGCATCTGGTGGAGCCGCTGGGGTTTTCGCTCGATGACAAGACGGTACGTCGCGCCGGCCTGGGCTACTGGCAAAACTTGGACGTGACGACCTATGCCGGCTGGGAGGATTTCCTTGCGCGCAACGGCCTCTCCCCTGCCGACGAGCGCCTGCATCTGCTGACCAAAAAGGCACGCCGCACCTATGCGCAGAGTACCTACCGCGATGGAGACTACTTGGTCTTTGGCAGCGAGAGCTCGGGCATTCCCGAGCCACTGCTTGCCGCGGCGTCCGAGCGCTGCGAGCGCATCCCGATGCTGCGCGATTGTGACTCACTCGATAACGCCGAGGCCTGGGAAGCCCACGAGGAATCGCTGGGACATACCGAGGACAGCCACGAGGCCATCCTTCGGCAGGATATCTGCGGCAACTTCGTCAATCCCGACGACTACCGCATCAGCGCCCTCAACCTTTCCAACAGCGCCGCCATCGTCCTCTACGAAGCCTTGCGCCAGACAAGCTTTCCGGGAATGTGACAAAGGGACAGTTCCTTTGTCACATTCAAGCGCCACGCCGATGACACACACGCCTAATTGATGCTCCAGATAAAGAGCCCTCACTTTTAATCAGAATTAACTAAAGTAAAATAAAGTTAAACGGCGGTGTGAAAGGAGAGCCGTGTGAAATATCTCGAGAACCCGTTTACCCCCAGTTTTGGTGAGGTTCCTGCCCATCTCGCTGGCAGACAACAGATTATTCGGGATTTGGACCGTGCCTTCTTGAGTCAGCGCAGGCGCCCAGAATTGACCTCGATCTTCTCAGGCGCACGTGGAACCGGTAAAACCGCTCTCATGTCGTCGCTCGCGACAAGGGCGGAATCCCACGGCTGGATAGCCGTAAAGACGACCGCGCTCCCGGGAATGCTTGAGGAAATCGAGTTCGGGGCGAAACATGCTGCCGGCCATCTTATCGACCCGTCTAAGAACTTCGAAGTCACCGGTCTCGGAATTGCACCGCTCGGCAGCATCGAGGTCAATCGCGTTCACGATGCTTCAACCTGGCGTTATCGCATGAGCGACATCATCGACCAGCTCAACGAGGCGGGCACCGGTCTGCTCGTCACGGTTGACGAGGTGGACCCGACACTCGACGAGATGATCCAACTCGCAGCCACGTATCAGCACTTTGTGACCGATGGGAAACGCGTCGCCTTGCTTATGGCGGGACTTCCCAACAACGTCTCTACGTTGCTGAACCACAAGACGGTCTCGTTCCTTCGCCGCGCCCAACAATATCATCTGGGTCGCATTGCCGACTATGACGTACGCGAGGCCTTGATTCGCACAATCCAGGAAAACGATCGCCTGGCAGATGCTGAGGGAATCGATAGAGCCGTTCGCTCGATCTCTGGATTTCCCTTCCTATTGCAACTCGTAGGTTACCGTGCCTGGGATCTCACAAGCGATTCGAAGGAAATCTCGTCACGCGACTTTGACCTGGGAATCAAAATCGCGCGCGACGAGATGGACGACCGAATCCTCGCGGCAACCTATCGGGAACTCACTGCAGAGGACAAGCGATTCCTCATCGCCATGCTCGATGACGAGGAAGAGTCCACCACCGCTGACCTTGTCGAGCGCCTTAAGCGTTCGCCGCAGCAGGTCTCCCGCTACCGACGCCGCATGATAGACGCCGGCATCATCGGGGAGCGAGGACGAGGGCTCGTCGCATTTGAATTGCCATTCTTCCGCGACTATCTCGCAGCTCAATGCGTGAAATAGGCATCAATGAGGCAAAGGGACTGTCCCTTTGCCTCATTGTCTATAGATAGCGGCCGGTGATGCTTGCGGAGCAAACTGCGATGTCGCCCGGAGTGCCGGCGCAGACGATTTGCCCGCCGGCGTCGCCACCGCCCGGTCCCATGTCGATCACGTAATCGGCGTTACGGATAAGGTCGAGATCGTGTTCGATCACGATAACCGTGGCGCCTTTGGCAACGAGGCCGTCGAACACACTCAGCAACACCTGAACATCGAGCGGATGTAGTCCGATCGTGGGCTCGTCGAATACGAATACGGCATCATCCTGCACGCGGCCCATCTCGCTCGCGAGCTTAAGGCGCTGTGCCTCACCGCCCGAAAGCGCCGGTGTGGGCTCACCCAAGGTGAGATAGCCCAGGCCCAGGTCGTGTAAGGTCTGCAAGCGCGCCTGAACCTTCTTGAGTCCCACCGTGGCGTCGAGCGCCTCATCCACACTCATGTCCATGAGCTGCGGCAACGTAAGCAGGCTCCCGTCCTTGCCCTCGCGATGGACATGCGAAGCCGCGTCTGCATAACGTGAGCCGCGACATGCCGGGCAGACGATTTCGACATCGGGCAAAAACTGCACGTCGAGCGATATCGATCCCGTGCCATCGCACGTGGGGCAGCGCAAGGCACCGGTGTTGTAGCTAAAGGCACCTGCCTTGTAGCCGGCTGCCTTGGCCTCGGACGTACGGGCGAAGGCACGGCGCAACTCATCATGGATGTCGGCATAGGTCGCTACCGTCGAGCGCACATTGGCGCCGATGGGCGTGGCGTCAATTAGGTTTGCGCGGGCAATGCCTTCGGCGTCGACCCAACGCACGTGCCCCGGCAGACGCTCGCCGGCCGCCTGCGCCTTAAGCGCCGGGATGAGCGTCTCGAGCACCAACGTCGTCTTGCCCGAACCCGAAACGCCCGTCACCGCGACGAGACGGCCGCGCGGGATATCGACTTCGAGCGGTTTGACGGTATGGATGGTATCGGTCGCCATGCGGATATGGCCCTGGTCGAACATTTCGTCGTCAGCCACCTGCGAACGCAAGCGCTTGGGCTCTGAGCGCAAAAACGGTGCGATACGGCTGCCCTGCGATTGCTCGACCTCGTCTACCCTACCTACGGCGATCACATTGCCGCCGCCTGCTCCGGCAACGGGGCCCATCTCGACCAGATAGTCGGCTTCCGCCAGCACGCGCGTGTCGTGGTCGACAACAACCACAGTGTTGCCGTCATCCACCAGATCGCGCATTACGCCCACCAAGCCGTCGACATTGGCGGGATGCAAGCCGATCGAAGGCTCGTCCAGCACATAAAGCACACCTGTCGATCGATTACGCACCACGCGGGCAAGCTGCACGCGCTGGCGCTCACCCGTGGAGAGCGTGGCACCGGCGCGGTCGAGTGAAAGGTAATCGAGTCCCAGGTCGACTAGACGACGGGCCGCGCTCAAAAACGAATCGCAGATATCCGTCGCCATGGGCCGCATCTCGGGCGGCAAGGATGCGGGCACCCCGCGCACCCACCCAATCGCCTCGCCCAGTGTCATGGCCGCCGCCTGCGCCAGATTGATACCGCGTACCTGGGGCTGGCGTGCGGCCTCGGAGAGACGCGTGCCGCCACAGTCACGGCATGGCCCCTCGCGCAAAAAGCGTGCAACGCGTTTTAAACCCTTATCGTCCTTGACCTTGGCGAGCGCATTCTCGACGGTATAGACGGCGTTGTAATAGGTAAAGTCGAGCGGCGTGGCGCCCTCGCCGTTTTTGGGGACGTAGAGAATGTGCTTCTTAACCGCCGGACCATGAAACACGATGTCGCGCTCTTGAGGCGTGAGCTGGTTAAACGGCACGTCGGTGCGCACGCCCATCTCGCCGGCCACCTGCTTCATCAGATCCCACATGAGCGTGCCCCAAGGAAGCACCGCGCCCTCGTTGATAGTCTTTGACTCGTCGGGCACCAAGCTCGCCTCGTCCACCTCATGCATAACGCCGGTGCCGCCGCAGGTGGGACATGCACCACCGCTATTGAAAGCCAAATCCTCGGCACTCGGCGCGTAGAACTCGCGGCCGCATGTCGGACACGTGAGCGACAGGCCTGCAGCCACGTTAAGGCTCGGCTCCACACGCGCCCCGCAGTGCGGGCACACGTGATGGGCGCAACGGCTAAAGAGCAGACGCAGACTATTGTTGAGCTCGGTCATGGTGCCAAAGGTCGAGCGCACGCCCGGCACGCTGGGGCGCTGATGCAATGCGAGCGCCGCCGGCACGTGCAGCACCTCGTCCACTTGGGCGTGCTCGGCCTGCGTCAGGCGACGGCGGGTATAGGTGCTGAGCGCCTCCAAGTAGCGGCGCGAGCCCTCGGCATAAAGAACCCCCAGCGCCAGCGAGCTCTTGCCCGAACCCGACACGCCGGCAATACCCACGAGCTTTCCCAGCGGAATATCGATATCGATGTCCTTGAGGTTGTGTACACGTGCGCCACGCACCTCGATAGCCTGCGGGCTCATCTTCTGTTCCGTCACCTTTATCACCCTACTTATGCCATAAAACGCGGTCGCGGATGTACTCGCCCAGCATGGGCACAGTAAACCGGACGAGACCGTATCCGGCAGCCTCGATGACGCGCTCGCGAATCAGGCTTGCGCGATATTTACTCGCCCAGCTCTGGGTACGATCACAGCGCTCAATGATATCCGCCATGCGCGTCGGTTTGTCCTCGTCAACCGCCATGGCCTCGATAAAGAGGCGCTGTGGACTGCGCAGCCCGTAATACAGGGGCGCGTCAACCGCTTCGTAGAACTCGGAGACGGCATCCGCATGGCCATCCTCGACATCGCGCCTTTCGATGACCTGCGAGCCACGCCGGACAGCAGACCGCCACATGTAATATCCCACCAGCTGAACCATATAGGGATGCCCCATGCTCTTGCGCGCCGCAAGGTCCGCCGTCTCCGCGTCAACGTAAAGACCAGCATCTTTGACCGCCTGGATATATGAATCACGCACCTTGGGCAAGGATATCGCCCCCAGCGTACGCTGCTGGGCACGCCGCAAAAACGTCACGCTCGGCTCTTCGAGCAGGTCGTCAACCATACTGGGTAAGCCGGCGAACACCAGCGCAAGACCGCGCTGCTCGCTATCGGGCAAGCCCGTGGCATCCTGGTCTCCGAGCACCTGCTGATAGAGAACGGCAAGGGCCGCCAGCTCCTCGATAGACGCCGATTGCGCCTCGTCAATCGCAAACAGTATGCCTTTGCCTGGACCGAGCTTCTTAAGGCGCTCGTTGACCAGCCCTCGCAACATCTCGCCCTTTGCCCGCGCCGCCTCGACTGACATCCGACCAAACGACGGACCGAACTCCATTGACGTCACAACGGGTTTATTCGAGCGAAGCGCGTCGGCCAATCGGTCGCATAAGCCAAGCGAAGCGGAATCGGAGACAACCGCCCATCCGCGCTCGCTAGCTAAACGCTGCAGCTCCCGCAGGAGAACCGTCTTGCCGCAGCCGCGGTTTCCCGTAATGAGCATGAGCCTACCCGGCGCTCCGGCGCCGTTATCGAGCCCTTCCTCAAAATCTTCGATGACCGACTCGCGACCGATGAGTATCGGAGGCCGCTTGCCAGCCGTGGGCTTAAAGGGATTTGGATTCATGTCGGCCTCCTCGGATTGGCAAACCCTGGTAATAGTTATACCAACTTATACCGAGTTATACCAATAGCATGTGACAAAGGAACTGTCCCTTTGTCACATGTGGCCGAAAAACTCGGCGTCTGCTGCTCGCCAGGGGCGGAAGGTGGCGGGATCGATCTTTACGTGCGCCGCGGCGGGTACGTCGTACCATTTGACCGTGTAACCGGCGCCGTGAGAGCAAAAGACCGAGTCGGGCGTGTTGGGCAGATCGGCTTCTGGCTCATAGGCGGCCGTCTCGATGACGCGCTCGGCATCATGGCAAGCCGCATAGCCGGCAAACTCTAGGTACAGATGTCCGCGACCACTCGTATAGGCAGCCACCTCCAGCGCGTAATCCTGCACTTCGGATGCCGGCACGCGACCCACAAGCTTCGCCCGGTCTCCCGCCATCGTCGGCGGCTCGTACTCGGCACCCATACGCGTGGCATCCGAGAGCGCCCGGCCCACGCACTCCCCCGGCACCTCGAGCTCAAAGCGATACCACGGCTCCAGCAGCACCGCCGCGCCAGCCTCACGCGCCTGCATGAGCCCCTGGCGAATCGCGCGGTACGTGGCCTGGCGAAAGTCGCCGCCCTCGGTGTGTTTGGCATGCGCACGGCCGCCCGTGAGCGTAATGCGCACATCGGTGATGGGCGAGCCGGTCAGCACGCCCAGGTGGTCGCGCTCCATGGCGTTGGTGAGTGCCAAACGCTGCCAGTTAAGATCGAGCTCGTCGGTCGAGGTCACGGTGCCAAACTGCACACCCGAACCCGCTGGCAACGGCTCCAGACGCAGATACACCTCGGCATAGTGGCGCAGCGGCTCAAAGTGGCCCACGCCCTCGACCGGCTGCGAAATAGTCTCCTTATAGAGAATGCCGCCAGACTCAAACGCAACCGAAAGGCCAAAGCGATCGGCCAACACCCGCTGCACGACCTCGAGTTGCACGGCGCCCATCAGCTGCAAATGAATCTGCTCAAGATGAGTGTTCCAGCTTACGCCGAGCATGGGATCTTCGTCCGCCAACTCTGTCAGTGCTTTGAACACCGCGTGGACATCGTGTTCGCCCGGAAGCACCGTATAGGTGAGGACCGGAGCGATGACAGGCGCATCGCCCACGGGCTCCGCGCCCAAGGCATCCCCTGGGCGAACGTGCGCAAGGCCCGTCACGGCACAAATACCGCCAGCAGCAACTTCTTGGGCAAGCTCATACTTCTCGCCGTTATAGATGCGCACCTGGTCGATCTTTTGCTCCCAAGTGGAGGCGCCAGAGCATCCCTCGACAACTTGCTTTGCACGCAGTACACCGCCCGTCACCTTGACCCAGGCAAGACGCTCGCCA
>DBEYTJ010000007.1:0-5181 GCA_048181065.1 Collinsella sp. | reverse complement strand
TCTACGCCCGCAACACCGTCACCAACGACGTGCTGTACAAGGAGGGCCTGGACCTTCTCGTCGTGCCCTCCGCCGAGCTCTCCCGCGGCCGCGGCGGCCCGCGCTGCATGAGCATGCCCTTCTGGCGCGAGGACCTCTAAGGTCTTCAAGGACCCGTATAGGTCTTAATACATACATCTAGCTGCCATTAGATGTCTCCCAATGGGGCGGTGCGGGTTTTCGCACCGCCCCATTCTTGTATGAGGAACGTCAATACGATTGGATGACTGCTTTTGTAAGGAGCTTGGCCATGGATATCAAGGCAATCGGCGTTGAGGAATGGCTTAACGTTTGGGAGAAGAGCGCTACGTGGGATATCGCCCAGTCGACGATTTCGTCGCTTACCATGGGCGAGCTGCGCGCGCTCGACGATCAAGATGGTGCCACGTTCTACGAGCGCCTGGATCGCGAGAAGATGAACTACGGCTGGATCGAGGGTTCGCCGGAGTTTAAGGCCGAGGTTGCCAAGCTGTATCGTCACGAGGTCAATCCCGACCACATCTTGCAGACCAACGGCTGCACGGGTGCGAACCTCAATGCCATCATGGCCGTGGTCGAGCCCGGGGACCATGTGATTGCCGAGTGGCCCACCTATGCGCCGCTCTATGAGATCCCGCGTACGCTCGGCGCCGAGGTCGAGTATTGGGAGCTACGCGAGGAGCTCGGATGGAAACCCGATATCGAGGAGCTCAAGCGCTCGGTGCGCCCCAACACGAAGCTCATCTGCATCAACAACGCATCGAATCCCATCGGTACGGTGCTTGATGCCGATACGCTCGGCCAGATTGCCGAGATCGCCCGCTCGGTTGGCGCCTATGTGCTGTGCGACGAGGTGTACCTGCCGCTTGAGAACACCGAGGACTTTTTGTCGATTGCCGATGTGTACGAGAAGGCCATCGTCACCAACTCGGTGTCCAAGACCTATTCGACGCCCGCGGCCCGCGTGGGCTGGGTTGTGGCAGACGAAGAGGTATCTAACCGCATTCGCACGCACCGCGACTACACCATGATTTGCGGCGGCGTGTTCAACGACGCCCTGGCGACCTATGTGCTCAAGCACAAGGACAAGATCCTCGAGCGCAACCGCAAGATCGTGTTTGGAAACCGCGATATCGCGCAGGCTTGGATTGATACGCAGCATCGCGTTTCCTGGACGGCCCCGCAGGGCGTGTCTACCTCGTTTATCAAGCTTGATATTCCCGAGGACGACGAGGAGTTCTGCAAGCGCCTGCTGGCCGAGAGGGGAGTGCTGTTGGTTCCCGGTAGCCGCTTTGAGCTTCCCTGCGGCGCACGCCTGGGCTACTGCGCGAGCGAGGACGTTCTGCGCGAGGGTCTGAGGCTTTTGGGCGAGGCACTGGCGGAGTTCGATCGCTAGGATTCCGACGGCTCTCAAAGCCGCTCAAATCTATCTACGATTATCGATAACAGTCCCGTTTTCCATGAGGGGAGCGGGACTTTTTTCTATACCGAGAAGTCAAGTTGTTACAAATGAGGCCGTAAAGCGAGCCGGTATTCGCTGGGCCTTATACTGAGCTTCCGGTGAACGGTATCCAACGTCTGGTAAACGGTAATCTGTTTGCCAAAAATGAATAGGACGAACTTCTTTCTGAATAAAAATCAAAATGGTTGAGACACAGCGAGAATTGCGAATTCTATTCATATCGTTGAGTGAAATATGCAATTTGAGGGTGGTTTAATAAAGTTAAGTTCCATTTGCTACTTGGATTGAAAACGCGTTTAAGCACGTAAATAAACTTTATTAAATCAAAGTGTGCCATGTGTGAAGTATATGTGTATGCCGTTCACCCCTCATATAAAACCGTTCGGGGGCGAGGTGGAAGTATGGACTGATTTTGGATATAAATATGTCGTCAGCAATAACGCCTCACACGGAGGGGCGCTAACGAATCGGCCCTGACAGGGGCCCGAAAGAAAGGTAGGAGGCCATGACGAAAGGTCTGCACGTGCCTTCCGAGATCGGCAAGCTCAGGAAGGTCTGCCTGCACCGTCCCGGCGACGAGCTCCTCAACCTGCCGCCCGACGAGCTCGAGCGACTCCTGTTCGACGACGTCCCGTTCCTGGAGGTCGCACAGCAGGAGCACGACACCTTCGCCCAGATCCTGAGGGACCAGGGCGTGGAGGTCCTCTACCTCGAGAACCTCGTCGCCGAGGTGTTCGACCAGGTCCCCGGCGCCCGCGCCGAGTTCACCGACCAGTACATCGCCGAGGCCGGCATCCGCGGCCAGCACATGCCGCAGATCGTCCGCGAGAAGCTGGACTCCATCGAGGACAACCTCGAGTTCGTCAAGAAGACCATGGCCGGCATGACCAAGTCCGAGATAGACATGCCCCTCACGGCGTCCACGACCCTCGACTCCCTGGTCAACTCCGAGTCCGAGTCCGACCTGATCATCGACCCGATGCCCAACCTCTACTTCACCCGCGACCCGTTCGCGGTCGTCGGCGAGGGCGTCAACCTCAACCGCATGTACTCGGTCACCCGCAACCGCGAGACCCTGTACGGCAAGTACGTCTTCAAGTACCACCCCGACTACAAGGACGTCTCCCTGTACTTCCGCCGCGACTGCCAGTTCCACACCGAGGGCGGCGACGTGCTGAACATCAACGAGAAGACCCTCGCCGTCGGCATCTCCCAGCGCACCCAGGCCGCGGCCATCGACGTCATGGCCCAGAACATCTTCTGGAACTCCGACTCCAAGGTCGAGCGCATCCTGGCCTTCGACATCCCGGTCTCGCGCGCCTTCATGCACCTCGACACGGTCTTCACCCAGATCGACGTCGATAAGTTCACGATCCACCCCGCCATCATGGGCACCCTGCGCGTCTACGAGCTGACCGCCGGCAAGAACCCGGGCGACGTGAACATCCGCCTGATCGAGGACACCCTCGAGCACGTCCTGGAGGACGCCACCGGCGTCGACCAGGTCAAGCTGATCCCCTGCGGCGGCGGCGACCCGATCGCGGCCTCCCGCGAGCAGTGGAACGACGGCTCCAACACCCTGTGCGTCGAGCCCGGCAAGATCTGCGTCTACGCCCGCAACACCGTCACCAACGACGTGCTGTACAAGGAGGGCCTGGACCTTCTCGTCGTGCCCTCCGCCGAGCTCTCCCGCGGCCGCGGCGGCCCGCGCTGCATGAGCATGCCCTTCTGGCGCGAGGACCTCTAGGGTCTTCAAGGACCCGTACAGGTCATAATACATACATCTAGCTGCCATTAGATGTCTCCCATTGGGGCGGTGCGGGTTTTCGCACCGCCCCAATCTTGTATGAGGAACGTCAACACGATTGGATGACTGCTTTTGTAAGGAGCTTGGCCATGGACATCAAGACGATTGGCGTTGAGGAATGGCTCAACGTTTGGGAGAAGAGCGCCACGTGGGACATCGCCCAGTCGACGATCTCGTCGCTCACCATGGGCGAGCTGCGCGCGCTCGATGAGCAGGGCGGCGCCACGTTCTACGAGCGCCTGGACCGCGAGAAGATGAACTACGGCTGGATCGAGGGCTCGCCGGAGTTTAAGGCCGAGGTTGCCAAGCTGTATCGTCGCGAGGTCAATCCCGATCACATTCTGCAGACCAATGGCTGCACGGGCGCTAACCTCAACGCCATCATGGCTGTGGTCGAACCCGGCGACCACGTTATCGCCGAGTGGCCCACCTATGCGCCGCTCTACGAGATTCCGCGCACGCTGGGCGCCGAGGTCGAGTATTGGGAGCTACGCGAAGAGCTCGGCTGGAAGCCCGATATCGAGGAACTCAAGCGCTTGGTGCGCCCCGACACCAAGCTCATCTGCATCAACAACGCATCGAACCCCATCGGTACGGTGCTCGATGCCGATATGCTCGGCCAGATTGCCGAGATCGCCCGTTCGGTGGGCGCCTACGTGCTGAGTGACGAGGTGTATCTGCCTCTCGAAAATACTGAGTCCTTTATGTCGATGGTCGACGTGTACGAGAGGGCCATTGTCACCGACTCGTTGTCGAAGACCTATTCGACGCCTGCGGCCCGCGTGGGCTGGGTCGTGGCCGACGAAGAGGTGTCCAACCGCATCCGTACCTATCGCGATTACACCATGATCTGCGGCGGAGTGTTCAACGATGACCTGGCGACCTATGTGCTTGAGCACAAGGATAAGATTCTCGAGCGCAATCGCAAGATCGTGTTTGGCAACCGCGATATCGCGCAGGCTTGGATCGATACGCAGCATCGCGTTTCCTGGACGGCCCCGCAGGGCGTGTCCACCTCGTTTATCCAGCTGGATATTCCCGAGGATGACGAGGAGTTCTGCAGGCGCCTGCTGTCCGAGAGGGGAGTGCTGCTGGTACCCGGTAGCCGTTTTGAGCTTCCCTGCGGCGCACGCCTGGGCTACTGCGCGAGCGAGGACGTTCTGCGCGAGGGCCTGAGGCTGTTGGGCGAGGCACTGGCGGAGTTTGATCGCTAGGATTCCGATGATCTTCGAGGGCCTTATCCAAATTGGTCGAAGATAATCGAAAACGGATCCGTTTCCCTAGGGGAAGCGGATCCGTTTTTCCATACCGAGAAGTCAAGTTGTTACAAATGGGGCCGTAAAGCGAGTCGGTATCCGCCGGGCCTTATACTGAGCTTCCGGTGAACGGTATCAAGCGTCTGGTAAACGGTAATTTGTTTACCAGAAATGAATAGGACAAACTTTTTTCTGAATAAAAATGAAAATGGTTGAGACGTGGTACGAATCGCTAATTCTATTCATAGCTTTATTGGAAATATACAATTTGAGGGTGGTTTAACAAAGTTTAGTTCCATTTGATTTCTGGATTGAAAACGCGTTTAAGCACGTAAATACGCTTTATTAAGATGAAGTGTGCCATGCGTGAAGTATATGTGTATGCCGTTCACCCCCTATAAAAAACCGTTCGGGGGCAAGGTGGAAGTATGAGCTGATTTTGGATATAAATATGTCGTCAGCAATAACGCCTCACACGGAGGGGCGCTAACGAATCGGCCCTGACAAGGGCCCGAAAGAAAGGTAGGAGGCCATGACGAAAGGTCTGCACGTGCCTTCCGAGATCGGCAAGCTCAGGAAGGTCTGCCTGCACCGTCCCGGCGACGAGCTCCTCAACCTGCCGCCCGACGAGCTCGAGC
>DBEYTJ010000006.1:0-7487 GCA_048181065.1 Collinsella sp. | reverse complement strand
ACCGGTGGTGGCGCTTCCATGGAGCTCGTCGAGGGTAAGGCCCTGCCCGGAGTGGAGGCGCTTCTCGATGCCTAATCGCACCCTTCTTATCGCTGGTAACTGGAAGATGAACAACGACGTCGCCGAGGCCGCCAAGCTCGCCGACGAGCTGGCTCAGGCTCTGCCCGAGGTTCCGGCTGGCGTCGAGGTGCTCGTCTGCCCTCCGACCATCGACATCACCACGGTTCATGATCGCATTCAGGCTGCCCCCATCGCCCTCGGTGCACAGAACGTGTACTGGGAAGCCAAGGGCGCCTTCACCGGTGAGTCCTCTTGCGACATGCTCAAGTCCGCTGGCTGCACCTACTGCATCATCGGTCACTCCGAGCGTCGTGATTACTTCCACGAGACCGACGAGGATCAGAACAAGAAGGCCAAGGCCCTCGTTGCCGCCGGTCTTGTTCCCGTCTTCTGCTGCGGCGAGTCCCTCGAGGTCCGCGAGGCTGGCACCTATGTCGAGCACGTCGTGAACCAGGTCAAGGCTGGCCTTGCTGGTCTTGAGATCACCTGCCCCAAGCAGGTCGTCGTCGCCTACGAGCCCATCTGGGCCATCGGCACCGGCAAGACCGCTACCGCCGAGGACGCTCAGGAGGTCTGCGGCGCTATCCGTGAGACCCTCAAGGAGATGTTCGGCGAGGAGCTCGCCAACGGCATCCGCGTTCTCTATGGTGGCTCTGCCAAGCCCGGCAACATTGCCGAGCTCGTCGCCAAGCCTGACGTTGACGGCGCCCTCGTGGGCGGCGCTTCGCTCAAGGCTGTCGACTTCGCCTCTATGGTCGTCAAGGCAGGCGAGTAGGACATATGGCACAGCGTCATCTTCCCGCACTCCTGATCATTATGGACGGCTGCGGCCTGGCTCCGGCCGATGGCGAGAACGCCGTCGCCGCTGCCAAGACGCCCTTCCTTGATAGCCTGTACGAGAAGTACCCCCACACCACGCTCGGCGCTTCGGGCGAGGACGTGGGTCTTCCCGATGGCCAGATGGGCAACTCCGAGGTGGGTCACCTCAACATCGGTGCCGGCCGCATCGTGTTCCAGGAGCTTTCGCGCATCAACAACGCCATCAAGGACGGCTCCATCGCCAAGAACGAGGTCTTCGTCAAGGCTATGGACGACGTCAAGGCTGACGGCAAGACTCTCCACCTCATGGGCCTTATGAGCCCTGGCGGTGTTCATTCTCACATGAACCACGTCGAGGCTCTGGTCAAGATGGCTGCCGAGCACGGTGTCAAGACCGTTCGCGTCCACGCCTTCATGGATGGCCGCGACGTTGACCCGCAGTCCGGCGCTGGCTACATGAGTGAGTTCTGCGCCTTCCTGGCCAAGATCTCCGAGGAGACCGGTTGCGACGCTCGCGTTGCTACCGTGTCGGGCCGTTATTGGGCCATGGACCGCGATAATCGTTGGGAGCGCATCCAGCGCGCCTACGACGTCATGGTCAACGCGTCCGATGCCGATACAGACCCCGTTGCCGGTATCAAGGCCTACTACGAGAAGGATCCGCGCGGCGACGAGTTCGTCGAGCCCTTCGCTGCCCACAACGAGGGCATCCACGAGGGCGACGCGGCCATCTTCTTCAACTTCCGTCCCGACCGCGCTCGTCAGATGACTCGCGTGTTCACGGACAAGGAGTTCGACGGCTTTGAGCGCGAGCAGATCAAGCTTTCGCACTTTGTGACGATGACCGAGTACGATCCGACGTTTGACGTCGAGGTTGCCTTCCCCAAGACGTTCCCCGAGAACGTCCTGGCAGACGTTATCGCCGCCAACGGCCTGAAGCAGCTGCACACCGCCGAGACCGAGAAGTACGCCCACGTGACGTTCTTCCTCAACGGCGGCATCGAGGAGCCCAAGGAGGGCGAGGAGCGCGTGCTCGTCGCTTCCCCCAAGGTCGCTACCTACGATCTGCAGCCTGAGATGAGCGCTCCCGAGGTTACCGATAAGCTTGTCGCTGCCATCAACGAGGATCGCGCTGATTTCTACATCGTGAACTTCGCAAACTGCGACATGGTTGGTCACACCGGTGTCTTCGACGCCGCCGTTAAGGCCGTCGAGGCTGTTGACGATGCCCTGTCCAAGGTTGTCCCGGCGATTCTCGCCAAGGGCGGCTTTGCGCTGATTACCGCCGACCACGGCAACGCCGATCACATGTTTGACGTTGCTTCTGACGGTTCCAAGCATCCGTTTACGGCTCACACCACCAACCGTGTGCCGTTCATCATCGTTGATGCGAAGGCACAGCTCACCGGTATCGAGGACGGCCGTCTTTCCGATATCGCTCCGACCATGCTCACCATGGCTGGTATTGAGCCTTCCGCCGAGATGACGGGCCGCGTGCTCGCCACCGAGGCCTAATAGAAAACAAATACCGTTTTCTAGTAAGGGGGTTGTCCACAACCGGACAACCCCCTTTTTGGTATTTCTGCCATTTCCACCCCGTCCTTGAGTGGCAGGTAGGGGAGAGCGGGGGATTGTGGTACAGTACTGGAGTTTAAACTGTTCTATTAAGGAGCTTATCTATGGGTCCGTTCCAGATTCTTCTGTTTGTCGTTTGGGCTGTCTCTGCCGTGGCGCTGACGATTCTCGTCCTGATGCATTCCGGTAAGGGCACCGGCGTTTCGGATATGATCGCTAGCTCGCTGTATAACTCCAGCTCTGCCACGGGCGTCATGGAGCAGAACCTCGACCGCCTGACCGTCATCATGGCTGTCGTGTTTGCCGTGTGCGTCGTGCTGTGCATGTTCTTCTTCCCGCAGGGCATCGTCGGCTACTAAGCACGAGCCGCATAAATATTCAAAAAGGGTCCCGTAAGTGCGGGACCCTTTTTGTTTACATATTTGTAACAGAGTCAAAATATCCCCACATACTTCGCCCAACTAAAGAAATTCTCGACCGTTAACCGGAATTAGCCCCAAATTGTGTATAAAATGCGCTACTGTATTGCAAAACGTTGGTCCGTTGTGCATAACCAGCCATAGCAGCGGGCGGCGTTTTGATGGTTCGGATCGGATTGTTTCGACATGTGTCCGACTGAACATTTCTTTGTCCTATCTCATAAGGAGGATGGCATGGCTGATTCTATGTTCCACCAGCCCGTTATGGGTCGTCGCGCCTTTGTTGGCGGCACCCTTGCTGCGAGCTCCATGGCTTTTCTTGCCGCATGTGGCAAGAAGGGTGGCGACGCTTCCGGTTCTGAGTCCGGTTCGACGCTGAACTTCTACATCAACAACCCGGTCTGCATCGACCCCTACAATGTCCAGGAGGACCAGGGCACTCAGGTCGAGTACCAGCTCTTTGACGCTCTGACCTCTTACGACGCCGAGAAGGGCGAGATCGTTCCGCTGGCTTGCGAGTCCTTTGAGTCCAACGACGACGCCACCGAGTTTACCTTCAAGATCAAGAAGGCCAAGTTCCACAACGGTGACGACGTTACCTCCAAGTCCTTCAAGCTCGGTTGGGAGCGTCTGGTCAACACCAAGTCGGCCATCGCTACCGAGTACGGTCCTTCCGAGGTCTCCTATCACCTTTCCATGGTCGAGGGTTATGACGACCTGCTTGCCGGTAACGCTACCGAGCTCAGCGGTGTTACGTGCCCCGACGATGAGACCCTCGTCGTCAAGCTGTCTTCCGCTTACGCTGACTTCCCCTTCGTCGCCTCTCATCCGGCTCTGGCCCCGGTTCCCGAGTGCGCCGAGTCCGATGTCAAGAGCTTCTATCTTGCCCCGGTCGGTAACGGCCCGTTCATGATGGACGGCAAGTGGGAGGATGGCCAGGAGATCAACGTCAAGAAGTTCGACGATTACTATGGCGACAAGGCCAAGATCGATGGCATCCACTTCCAGGTCATCAAGGACATGGAGACCGCTTACAAGGAGTTCCAGGCCGGTAACCTCGATGTCTGCGACGTTCCCGTCGCTCAGATCGATGCCGCCAAGAAGGATCGCGGCGTGTCCAAGGACGGCTACACCATGGGTGACGGCGAGCGCATGCTGCTCGGCGCAGAGACTTCCACCTACTACCTGACCTGCAACAACACGGCCGAGCCGTTCAACAACGCTGACCTGCGTAGGGGTATCTCCCTGGCCATTAACCGTGAGGCCATCTGCAAGACCATCTTCAAGGGTACCCGTACCCCCGCCGACGGCATTGTTCCTCCGGGCATCGATGGCTACAAGGAGGGCGCATGGGAGTTCTGCGCCTACGACGTAGACAAGGCTAACGAGTACCTCGACAAGGTCGCTCCCGCTGGCGCTAACGGCGATCGTGGCATTAGCGTGACCCTTTCCTACAACCAGGACGGTGGCCACAAGGAGATCATGGAGTCCATCATCGGCGACCTCGCCAAGGTTGGCGTTACCGCTGTCTCCGATACCCCCGAGTGGTCTGCCCTGCTCGAGCAGTATCAGAACTTCAACTATCAGTTCGGTCGTCTGGGCTGGATTGCCGACTACCCGATCATGGACAACTTCCTGTATCCGCTGTTCCACTCCGACTCCCTCGGTGGCGACAACCGCTCCGGTTACAACAACCCCGAGTTCGACGCCAAGGTCGACGAGGCTCGCACTATTGTTGACGACGAGGAGCGCGTCGCTAAGATGCAGGAGGCCGACGCAATGGTCGCTGCCGACTGCCCGGTCATCCCGGTGATGTTCTACACGCACACCATCGCCGGCTCCGATCGCATCAAGCACCTCTATGTCGATCCGCAGAAGCACGCCGATCTGGGTACCGCTGAGCTCGCTTAAGAGTTTGCAGCTTCCGTGAGGGTCAAGTATTTACGTAGACCTCATGGGAAACATACAGTTCTCCCTAACCTGGGGTAAACTGGCTGATGGTAATTTTGGGATGCCGGTCTGGCGATCGGCATCCCATTTAGGTTAATCCCTAGATAGGGGAGTGGTATGGGTAAGTACATCGTTAAACGTGTGCTTCAGTTCATCCCGGTGTTTTTGGGCGTTACGCTGATTCTGTTCGCCCTCCAGAATATCGTGCCGGGAGATCCGATCAAGCTGATCGGTGGAGACAAGGCTCTGTCCCCCGAGGTGGAGCTTCAGCTTCGCGTTCGCTATCACCTGGTCCAGACGGACGAGGACGGCAACGCGATCCTTGACGAGAACGGCGACCCCGTTCAAACGTCGCTCGTGGACCGTTACTTGTATTACATGAACGGCCTGCTTCATGGCGATCTGGGCAATTCGTATCAGCGCAAGCTGCCGGTTACGGAAATCTTCGCCCAGAAGTATCCGTATACGGTCAAACTTGCCGCGTGCGCCATCGTGCTCGAGGCAATTATGGGTATCGGTGCGGGTATCATTTCGGCGGTAAAGCGTTATTCCTTCTGGGATATTTTGGTAACGCTCACCACGTCGATCCTCGTTGCGGTCCCGGCCTTCTGGCTCGGTATGTTGTTGCAGCTGTTCTTTGGCGTCATCCTCAAGGACGCCACGGGCGGTGCATTCTCCATGCCGATCTCGGGTGCCGGCGGTTCCAGCTCTCAGTATCAGGATTGGATGCACTATGTGCTTCCGACCATTACGCTGGCTTCGGTTTCGACCGCTTATGCCGCCCGCATTATGCGCTCGCAGCTGCTTGACGTCATGAACCAGGATTACATCCGCACGGCAAAGGCCAAGGGTCTCTCCAATCGCGCGATCATCATCAAGCATGCGCTTAAGAATGCACTCATCCCCGTCGTTACCTATATTGGTGTCGACTTCGGTGGCATGCTTTCGGGCGCCATCCTGACCGAGACGGTCTTTAACTGGCCCGGTATCGGCTATGAGGTCTATCGCGCCATTAGCATGCGTGACTGGCCCATCGTTATGGGCGGCGTTACGCTCATCGTCGTCGTCGTTATGGTGATCAACCTGCTCGTCGACATTAGCTATGCATTCCTCGACCCGCGCATCCGCCTTGGCGGTCCGTCGGATAAGGCCTAAGGGAGGTACGTCTCATGCAGGAAACTGATTCTCAGTCTCAGGAGCAGGCTACCGCCACCAAGGCCGCATCTGCTCCCGCCAAGTCCCGCACGCTGTGGGGCGACGCTTTTAAGCGTCTTCGTAAGAACAAGCTCGCCGTTATCGGTGTCTGCTGGATCATCATCGTCGTTGTGGTTGCACTGACCGCAGATCTGTGGGCTAAGCCCTGGCTCGGTTCGCCGACGGCTTCCGACTCGACTACCATGGCCGAGACTTCTCTGCTGGCTCCGTGTGCAGAGCACCCGTTTGGCACCGACGCCCTTGGTCGTGACATTCTCGTCCGCGTTATCTACGGTGCGCGCGTTTCGCTGTCCGTCGGCATTATGGCCACCGCGATCTCCACGCTGATCGGTCTGGTCATGGGTGCTCTGGCCGGTTTCTACGGCGGCATCTGGGATACGATCATCATGCGCTGTGCGGACATCTTCCTGGCGTTCCCGTACGTGCTGTTCGTTGTCGCCATGATCGCCGTTATCGGACGTGGTCTTCAGAACGTCTTTATCGCCATCGGTATTCTCGGCTGGCCTTCGATTGCGCGCGTCTTCCGCTCTGCAATCTTGACGGTCAAGGAAAACGACTATGTTGACGCTGCGCGCGCGATGGGTGCATCCGATGCTCGTATCGTCGTGCGTCACATCTTCCCGAACTCCGTCGCCTCCATCGTGGTCTACGCAACCATGAACATTGGTGGCGCCATTCTGACCGAGTCCGCTCTGTCCTTCCTCGGCATGGGCGTTATTCCGCCTACGCCTTCGTGGGGCTCTATGATTCAGGACGGTCAACAGTATCTTCTGACCGCTCCCTGGATGATGATCATGCCCGGTCTGGCAATTCTCTCGACGGTGCTCGCCTTCACCCTGCTGGGTGATGGTCTGCGCGACGCCCTCGACGTCAAGATGAAGGACGCATAAGGATGAAGAAGAACAAGAACTATGTGGACCTGAAGGACCAGCCGGTTCCCGAGGGCCAGCATCTGCTCGAGGTCGATGACCTTAAGATGTATTTCCACACCGAGGATGGCGTCGTTCGCGCTGTCGACGGTGTCTCCTACACGCTAGATCGCGGCGAGACCCTGGGCGTCGTCGGTGAATCCGGCTCCGGTAAGTCCGTGACCGCCATGACCATCATGGGCCTTATCTCGATGCCTCCGGGAAAGATTGAGGGCGGTGACGTTCGCTATCGCGGCCGCTCCATCCTCGAAATGACCGAGGAAGAGATGCAGCACATTCGCGGCAACGATATCGCGATGATCTTCCAGGATCCTATGACCTCCTTGAACCCGGTTTATAAGATCGGCAAGCAGGTGGGCGAGGGCCTTCGTCTGCACCGTGGCTACTCCAAGCAGGAGGCGCTCAAGCGTGCCACCGAGCTTTTGGACCTCGTGGGTATCCCCGAGCCCGAGAAGCGCGTCAATGAGTATCCGCACCAGTTCTCTGGCGGTATGCGTCAGCGAGTCATGATTGCCATGGC
>DBEYTJ010000005.1:0-10602 GCA_048181065.1 Collinsella sp. | reverse complement strand
CGACATAAGTGTTGAGGACGAGGGCATCGGCATGAACCAGGAATCCGCAGCTCACGCGTTTGAACGGTTCTACCGCGCCGACAACGCACGCGATGCCGGCGCGCAGGGCTCGGGTCTGGGGCTTGCCATTGCCAAGTGGATTGTCGATAGCCATGGCGGTGTCATCGGCGTGACCTCAGTCGAGGGCGTCGGCAGCCGCTTTACGATTCGCCTGCCACGGTAGGGGCGTCTCTCACGAATCGAAGGTGAATGTTTTTCCGCGAAGTGAACGACCTATTTTGGACCCCCGAAGCATCCGCACTTTTTGGCGCCAAAACCGCAGGAAAAACCTGACAAAACCGCAGGAAAGAGCGACGTAAAAGTGTCGATGCTTCAGGGGTTCGATTTCACTCGTTCACTTCGCGGAAAAGCATTCACCTTCGATTTACGGCAGCCCGTCAGTCACCCTCTCGGCATTAAAAATGGGGCAAGGCCACGCGCCTTACCCCATTTTTCGTTAGCTATAGCAGCTTGTGCGCTACTCGCGGCACAGGTGCACGGCGAAGCCGGCGAACTCGCGCTTAAAGTACACGAGCTTGGTGCCGCCGTCGGGCAGCAGCACGCGCGACTCCTCGTTGACCTCGAGCCCGCGCTCGGCAAACCACTTCTCGGCCGCATCGATGTCGTTGACGGCAAAGCCGATGTGGCCCTTGGCGCCACGACCGTTCTGCTTCATGATCTCGACCAGCGAATCGTTAAAGTACGAAACGGGGGTCTCGATGACGGGCAGGCCCATCATCGTCGAGAACAGCTCCGCGATCTCCAGGGCGTCTGCCGGGTCGGCAGCGTTAATGCCCACATGGGCAACGCGCATGCCAAAGAGCTCGACCGGATTGGCGTTCTGCTCACTCATACAGTCAGCGCCTACTGAGCCATGACGTCGAGGACGGCCTTCTCGGCAGCGACGCGGTTCATGCCGGTCATGAAGGGCACGCCGCTCACGTACGGGCAGGTGAGGCCCTCGGGGGCAACGGTGGTGGCGATCAGCAGGTCAGCACCCTCGTCGCAGTAATCCTTGGCCTCGGAGATGGCGCACTGCACGATCTCATACTTGTCGGCGTAACCGTTGGCGTCGAGCAGGGTGGCGACCTTCTGGGCAACGAGCGTGGAAGTAGCAGCGCCAGCACCGCAAGCCAAAACGATCTTCTTCATAGGTAATGTCTCCCTTCATGGTTTACTTTAGGTAAGTGTACCGCAGCGAGCGATGGCACTCGGCCTCGATGAGCTTTTATGCCAGTTTGCTTGCGCGCTGCGTATAATACATCCAGTACGTGTTGTCATACCGCTCGCTTTATGAGCGACTAAGGACCCTAATATGCCCGATTCCCGCACACTCTGGACCGCCGTCGTTATCATCTGCATCGCCGTGTCGGTGTTCTTTAGCGTCAAAAAACGCACCACGTTTAAACGCCTGCAGCAGCTCATGGCCGCCAAGCAGTGGGACGAGTTTGATCGTTTACTCGACGGCAAACTCACCAGCATGCTATACCCGCGCTACAACCGCGACTACCTGCGCCTGAACTCCTATCTGCTGCGCGAAGACCACGAGCGCGCCAGCGAGATGTTCGACCTGCTGCTGGGACTCAACCTGCCCAAGATGCAGCGCGTCGACCTGGTGATCAAAGCTTTTAACTACTACGTTGGCCAGGAGGACCGCAAAAAGTCCAAGGAGTTGCTACACGAGATCAAGGGCTTTGAGGGCGGTCAGGCCGAGGCAGTTGCGCACGAGTGCCAGCTGATGTACGACACGATGATCCTCAAGCGCCACAACGACATTCCCGAGCTGGAGCGCATGCTCGAGGATGTCGGCGACGACCCGGTCAAGCGCTGCCGACTGGAGTACCTGCTGGCTCTGCAGTACCAAAACAAGGGCGACGAGGCAAAGTTCCAAGAGTTCCTCGAGAAGTCGGGCCAACACTCGATGGCCGTCAACGCGTAGCGGACGGCTTGTGCTAGACTTCTAGTCTCACGGGGGCGTGGCGGAATTGGCATACGCAGGAGACTTAAAATCTCTCGCCGCAAGGATTGTGGGTTCGAGTCCCACCGCCCCTACCATTTGGCTTTCACGGGTCCGTGTCCCTTTGGGATGCGGGCTCGTTTCTTTTGGATGCCGATGGGGCTCGAACCCGCGAGGGGGCGAGCGTCAAGCGGACGCACAGCGTCCGCAGCGAGCCGGCGAGGGCGCCGGCAGGCGGCCGAAGCCAGTGCGGATTTGCGCAGCAAATACGCGGACGTCCCACCGCCCCTACCATGTGATTGCTTACGGGTCCGTGTCCCTTTGGGATGCGGGCTCGTTTCTTTTTCACGCCGGCGGGGCTCTAAGTTGCGGTGGAATAGTTAAAGGGCGCTGAGGCTCGGGGTCCAGGCGATGGTAGGGGTCGCGCCGTCGAGAACCTCGTTGATGGTGGCGGCCATGCCGGCGAGCAAGCTGTTCTCGCTTACGGTGAGCGTCTTGTAGCCGCCGGCTCGCATGAGCTCGCGAATCACCGCGGCACCTGCCAAGATCACGCCCGCGCGCTTGGGTTGCACGCCCGGTAACGCGGCAATGCCCGCAACATCCAGCGCGGACATACGCTCGATAGCGGCCGAAACCTGGTCCAACGAAAGCTCGCGCAGGTGCACAAAGCTCGAATCATACGGCTCCAGCTCGTGAACGAGTGCCACGAGCGTGGTGACAGTACCACCCACCGCGACCAGGCGCTCGGCACGCTCAAAGTCGACAGGCAAACTCTCAAAGTAGCCCGTAAACTGCTCGTTTGCCCAGCCGGCAGCAGCCGCAAGCTCGTTCGTCGACGGCGGCAGTGCCGAGAAAAACCGCTCGGTCACGCGACGACAACCAATGTCCAGCGAGCGCGTTCCCTCCAGCGCAAAGACGCCGCGCTCCGGTGCATAGACGCCCGTCGCGAGCTCCGTGGATCCGCCGCCCGAATCGGCAACAATGATGCGCTCACCAGCAAAGTCGTGCGCCACGCCAAAAAACGTCAAGCGCGCCTCGACCTCGCCCGGAATCACCTGCGGCTCGAGTCCCAGCTCGCGCAGGCCGTCCAGTAGCAGCGTGGCATTGGACGCATCGCGCGCGGCACTCGTGCACGTGGTGCAGACGCACGCGGCCCCAAAGGCACGGGCCTCGTCCACAAACATTCGGCACGCAGCGAGCACGCGTTCAACGGCTGCCTCGCAAAAGCGCCCCGTCGCATCCACGCCCTCGCCCAAGTCGGTAATCTCGGTATGCTTGGACGATTCCACGATCGCCCCGCCCTCGACCTGGGCCAACACCAGTCGCGACGACACCGTTCCCAGGTCAATCGCCGCCACCTTATATCGTTTGTCGCAATGCGTCATTGCAGGCTCCCCTCCGGGCGCTATTTGCCGTTGGACACGACCGTCTGGCCCTCGACGCCGTTAAATCCAAACAGCATATCGAGCGTCTGGATGTACCACGGCGCGTCCTTGCCGACCTCTTCGATCTCTTTGGCGACTTCGCTGGCCTTCTTGGCGTTCGAGGACTTTTTGCTCGACGACGAGTCCGAATCGTCGTCCAGGCCCAGCACGTCAATCTTGGTTTCGCCGGGCATCACCAGGCCCAGGTCCTCGGTCGCCGCATCCTTAATACCCTCCTCCGAGAGCAGTTTGTCGACGCTTTTCTGCAAGTCGTCGTTGTACTGCTGGCGAATCTCTACCTGCTTGGCCAAGATATCGCTCGAGCGCTTGGCAACGTAGAGGTCGCGCACGGGAAAGTACAGGCTCACGAGCACCAAGACGACGACAATGCCAATAAACAGCCCGCGCTGGGGCCCATGCGTAAAGTCGTAGATTGCCTTGACCACCGCGTTGTCGTTGGCGTAGTGCATGAAGTCCGAGCCCGAAAGACGGTTCGAGGGCCTAGTCGACTTTTCATGCGTTTGAGCCGAAGGACGCTGAGCATGCGTCGGGCGCGCCGAACGTGGCGGGCGCTCCGTCGGCATATTCATTTGAGCACGGGGGTGTGAGACACTTGCCGGACGTTGCGCACGGCGATCGACGCCGGCGTAGTCGGACCCGCCGAGCTGCGCGGTAGGTACGCGGCGAGGCGACGGCTCGTGCGAACCGGCGGAATAATACCTGTTGTCGTAAATCTGATCCATGTGCGCCTTGTGCGGTTGAGGTTTGTTTGCGCTAAGTTCTTTAGTTATAGCACGAGCGCCCGCATCGCCTTCGCCAGCCTTTGCTCGACATAAAAAAAGGCGCTGAGCCGTATGGCCCAGCGCCCAATGGTGCTCAACAGTGCCCGGCGGAAGCGAGGCGAATCCGAGTCAGCCCCGCCCCCGCACACGCCGCTGCCTAGCGAATGTTGTAGAACGCAGACTTGCCGGCGTAGCGCGCGCTGCCCTCGAGCTCGTCCTCGATGCGGATGAGCTGGTTGTACTTGGCAATACGGTCGCTGCGGCACGGGGCGCCCGACTTGATCTGGCCGGCGTTAACACCCACGACCAGGTCAGCGATGGTGGAGTCCTCGGTCTCGCCGGAACGGTGACTCACGATGCAAGCGTAGCCGGCCTCCTTGGCAGTCTCGATAGCCTCGAGCGACTCGGTGAGCGTGCCAATCTGGTTGACCTTGACCAGGATCGCATTGGCGGCGCCCAGCTCGATGCCCTTCTTAAGGCGCTCGGTGTTGGTGACGAACAGGTCGTCGCCTACGAGCTGCACCTTGTTGCCAATGCGGCGGGTGAGCTCGACCCAGCCGTCCCAGTCCTCCTCTGCCATACCATCCTCGATGGAGATGATGGGATAGGTGTCGACAAGCTTCTCCCAGTAATCGACCATCTGAGCGCTCGTGTACTCAACGCCCTCGCCCTTGAGCTCGTACATGCCGGTCTCGGCGTTGTAGAACTCGGTGGACGCCGGGTCCATGGCGTACATGAAGTCGACACCGGGCTTAAAGCCAGCCTTCTCGACGGCCTTGGTAATGTACTCGAACGGTTCGGCATTGGTTTTGAGGTTGGGCGCGAAGCCGCCCTCGTCGCCCACGCCGCCGCCCAGGCCGGCCTCGTGCAGCACGCCCTTGAGGGTGTGGTAGACCTCGGCGCACCAGCGCAGGCCTTCGGCAAAGCTCGGGGCGCCCACCGGCATGATCATGAACTCCTGGAAGTCAACGTTATTGTCGGCATGCACACCGCCGTTGAGGATGTTCATCATGGGCGTGGGCAGCAGATGAGCGTTGACGCCGCCCAGGCACTGGTACAGCGACAGGCCCGCCGACTCTGCCGCGGCGCGGGCGACGGCCAGCGACACGCCCAGGATGGCGTTGGCACCGAGCTTGGTCTTGTTGGGGGTACCGTCCGCGGCGATCAGCGCGGCATCGACAGCGCGCTGGTCGAAGGCATCGAGGCCCACGACGGCGTTGGCACACTCGTTGTTGACGTGCTCGACGGCCTGCGAGACGCCCTTGCCCAGGTAGCGACCCTTGTCGCCGTCGCGCAACTCGCATGCCTCAAAGGCGCCGGTCGAAGCGCCCGAAGGCACCATCGCGCGACCGAAGCTGCCGTCCTCGAGCACGACCTCGACCTCGACGGTGGGGTTGCCGCGGCTGTCGAGCACCTCACGACCGTAGACGTCCAAAATGTCACTCATGTTGTCTCCCTCTCACTTGGAAACGTAGTTAATGCAAGCGACTGGCCGACTGTGCGCCATCGGTGCGCCTCCGTAAGTTAGCCTTGTCGCACTTTTTGCATTATGCCCTAAGTTAGCCGAGGGATACACTTGTTTTCGAAAAATTTAGCGAGAACGATGAGGCATGTCAGCCCGTCGTTCCCGCAGTCTTACTCCTCAGCCTTGGCGGCATCCCAAAGGTCGTTGAGGCCGTGGGTCGAAAGCTCAGCCAGATCCACATGGGCGTTGGCCGCCATCTGCTCCATCGCAGCCCAACGACGGCGGAACTTTGCCGTGCTGGCGCGCAGAGCGCTCTCGGCGTCGATTCCCTCCTTGCGCGCAACGTTGACCAGGGCAAAGAGCAGGTCGCCAAACTCCATCTCGCGCTCGGGCGAGCCGGGCTCCTCGGCCTCAAACTCGGCACGCTCCTCGGCGACCTCGTCCCACACATCCTGGACCGTCTCCCACTCAAAGCCCACGGCAGCCGCCTTGCGCGACACCTTCTGAGCCTGCATCAGCGACGGCAGGTGCGTAGGCACGCCGTCGAGCAGGCCCTCGGGCGCAGCCTCGCCTGCTGCCACGGCCTTGTCCTTGGCGGCCTTCTCGGCAAGCTTGACCTCGTCCCAGATCTTGAGCACCTCGTCGGAGTTATCGGCATCCGCATCGCCAAACACATGCGGGTGGCGGCGGATGAGCTTGGCGTCGATATCGCGCGCCACATCGGCCAGCGTAAACTCACCGGCGTCCGCCGCAATCTGCGCATGCAGCACCACCTGCATGAGCACGTCGCCGAGCTCCTCGCGCAGATGCGCCGCGTCGTCGGCCTCAATGCAGTCGAGCGCCTCGTAGGCCTCCTCGATCATGTTCTTGCCGATGCTCTGATGCGTCTGCTCGCGATCCCACGGGCAGCCATCGGGCTGACGCAAACGCCAGATGGTCTGCACCAGATGCTGCAGCTCGGCCGACGCGTCGACCAGCGTGGACAGATCGCGCGAGCCCTCGGCATTTTGCTGAACCATGTGCTGCGCCATGGTTATTCCTCCTCCAGGATCACGTGACGGAACGCACCGCCCTCGTAGATGCCGTAGCTGTGCGTACCGTCCTTGGGAATGCTCAGGCTGCCGGGATTGAAGAGCCACAGGCCCGGGTGCGCCTCGCTCGCCTCGTTAACCTTGATGTGCGTGTGGCCGTAGACGAGCGCGGAGCCCTCGGGCAGCGCGGGCGCGTGGTCGACGCTGTTATGCATGCCGGCGCCAAAGACGTGGCCGTGCGTCAGGAACAGTTCGCGGCCGGTCTCGTCAAACAGGGTGGCGTAGTCGGCCATGACAGGGAAGTCGAGCACCATCTGGTCGACCTCGGCGTCGCAGTTGCCGCGCACCGCGATGATGCGGTCGGCCAGGGCGTTGAGCAGCGGAATCACACGCTTGGGGGCGTAGTCGCGCGGCAGGTCGTTGCGCGGGCCGTGGTAGAGCAGGTCGCCCAGCAGGACGATGCGGTCGGGCTGCTCGGATTCGATGGCGGCGCAGAGGCGCTCGGTCCAGTATGCCGAGCCGTGGATGTCGGAGGCGAGGAGGTATTTCATGGGGGATCCTTTCGGTGGGGTTGATGGGGCTGGGCGTGGCGTGCCACCGGCCGCGTTACTCAAATCGCAGCGCCGCGGCTTGTGCCGCCTGCATCACGCGCTGGAGTGGCACGTCGTGCTCGCGGGCAAGACGGGCGCAGTCCTCGTACTCGGGCGCCGCGCGCTCACTGCCGTCGGGCAGAGTGGCCACTTTAACGGATACCTCGCCCCATGGCGTCGCCACTTGTTCAAAGCGGCGCGGCAGACAGACGCGCTCCATGACCTGGCGGCGAATGCCGTTGGTCGTGGTTTCCAAAAAGATGATCGTCTGCAGACGGTCAATGTCCTCGCGGGCGCAGATTACCTGCAGCTGCCAGCCGGGACGACCTTTTTTGCAGTAAAGAGGCAGCCAGTGCACCTCGCGGGCGCCCGCCTCGCGCAGGCGGTCGGCGGCATAGGCGAGTACCTCGGGCGACGCATCGTCGATGTCACACTCCAGCTTGACGATGGTTTCGGGTGCATCGGTCTCGCGGGACAGCGGAGATGTACTTCCACGTTGCATACGGTCCGGATCCTTTCCGCGCGGGCTCGTTTTATTCACCCAAACGCTAGCACATCGCGGGCGGCGCAAGTGTGGCGGCGCGCGATGAACGCGATTTTCCTTGTCCGCAAGAAACCGACACTCCACCGCCTCACCCAAACATGTACGCCAGCCTCCAAACATGTCATTTTTTGCAGCTTTTGGAGGCTGACGTACATGTTTTGAGGCAAGGTCGATGTCGTGCGGCAGTCCTTGCGCGCCATCTGTCCTTTCCAGTCGGTTCCGACTTGCGGCGTTCCCGGCGCGCCAGGGGCCGCGCCGTTACAATGGAGCGGATTCGCTTGACGCATAGGAGCTGCCATGCCCGCCTGCTCGCTGGTCGATTGCCACACCCATACTTCGTTTTCGGACGGCCATGCCTCGTTTGAGGATAACGTCCGCGCCGCTGCCGCCGCCGGCTGCCGCGTCATGGTCTCGACTGACCACCTCACCCTGCCCGCCAGCATGGATGCTAACTGCGAGGTGCAGGTCGTCGAGGGCGACCTGACGGCGCATCGTCTGGCATTTGAGAACGCCCGCAAGCTCGCCGCGCAGATTGCGCCGGAGCTCGAGCTTATCTATGGCTTTGAATGCGATTGGTACGAGGGCTGCGAGCCTTTGGTTGAGCGCTGGTCCGCGGGTGCCATAGTGCGCTTGGGCAGCGTGCACTGGATTGGCGACCCCGGCGATATCATGGCCGGTGCCGCGGGTACGGCGGGAACGGAAAACGTCGCTCGCCCCGATACACCCGATTCCCTTTGCGGTTGGATCGACGACGACACCAACCTGCACGTTTGGGAAAACCTGGGGGTACGCGGCGTGTGGGAGCGCTACGTCGACGACTGGTGCCGCGCTTGCGAAAGCTCACTCAACTTTGACGTGATGGCCCATCCCGACCTGGTCATGCGCTTTTCGAAGGAGGGCTTTGCGCCCGATTTTGACCCGGCGCCGTTTTGGGAGCAGATGGCCGAATGCGCCCACGATACGGGTCGCCGCGTTGAGGTCTCGACGGCTGCGCCGCGCAAGGGGCTCGACGATTACTACCCCGCGACCGGGCTGTTGCGTCGCTTTGCCCATGCCGAGGTGCCGATTACTTTTGGCTCGGACGCGCACCGCGCCTGCGATATCTGCTGGAATATCCGCGAGGCCCAGGCCCACGCCTACGACTGCGGTTATCGAACCTTCGACATCCCCCACCCCACCGGAGAATGGCAACCCACGCCCCTCGCCTAAAACTAGTGGCGGCGGGCGTTGAGCTCGCCGGCCAGTTCGTCGAGGGTGATGCCGTAACGCTCGAGCGTTACGAGCAGGTGGTAGACCAGGTCGCCGGCCTCGTAGCGGATGTGGTCGTGATCGTTATCCTTGCAGGCCATGATGACCTCGCTCGCCTCCTCGGCAAGCTTCTTGAGCAGCTCGTCCTCGACGTCGGTCAACAGACGAGCAGTGTAGCTCTCCTGTGGCGACGCATCGCGACGACCGTGAATCACCTCGGCCAGACCCGTCAGCGTCTCGCCGATATTTCCATCCTGAACATTTGCGGTGCGCACACCCATAGTTCAATCCTTTCCGTTTTACCGAGCGCCCAACAGGACGCCCGCCTTAGGCGAGTTTCTTAAAGAAGCAGGTACGGTTGCCGGTGTGGCAAGCCGGGCCCGGCGAGTCGACCTTGACCAGTAGCGTATCGCTATCGCAGTCGGCCCAGAGTTCCTTGACCTCCTGCATATTGCCGCTCGTCGCGCCCTTGTTCCAGAGCTCCTGGCGGCTGCGACTCCAAAACCACGTGGTCCCGGTCTTGAGCGTCAGCCCCACCGATTCCTCGTTCATCCAAGCAACCATAAGCACCTCACCGGTGTCATATTGCTGAACCACACAAGGAATCAGCCCCTTGGCGTCATATTTAAGATCCGCTGGAGTAGTAATTTCTTTCATTTCAATTCCCCAATTTAAACATCGCCGGTTGGCGAGGGTTGTCCAGGTACCGCAGGTTGCCGCGAAAGAGGAGCGACGCGTACTTTGGTACGCGAGCGACGGTTTGAGCGGCAAGATGCGGTGCCTGGGCAAGCCGCAGCGCTAGAAGTCCAACCTGACAGGAATGCCCTGCGATGCCATATACTCTTTGACTTCGCGAATGCTGAAGGTTCCAAAGTGAAAGACGCTGGCCGCCAGCACGGCGTCGGCCTCGCCCTCGATCACGCCCTCGGCAAAATGCTCGAGCGTGCCCACGCCGCCGCTCGCGATGACGGGAATCGGCACTGCGCGCGCCACGGCGCGAGTGAGTGCCAGGTCGAAGCCAGCCTTGGTGCCGTCACGGTCCATACTGGTGAGCAGGATCTCGCCGGCGCCGCGACGAGCCGCCTCCTCGGCCCACGCCACCGCATCGATACCCGTGGCGTTGCGACCGCCCGCGGTAAAGACCTCCCACTTGTCGGCACCTGATGCGCCGGGCAAGCCGACGCGCTTGGCATCGATCGCCACGACCACGGCCTGACTGCCAAACGCCGCGGCAGCTTGGCTAATCAGCGACGGGTCGCGCACGGCCGCCGAGTTAAGCGACACCTTGTCGGCGCCGGCGGCAACCATGGTCCGCATGCCCGCCAAGTCGCGAAAACCGCCGCCCACGGTATAGGGAATAGCGAGCTCCTCGGCCGCGTGCGCCGCCATCTCGATGGTCGTCGCGCGGTTGTCGCTCGTGGCGGTAATGTCCAGGAAGACGACCTCGTCCGCACCCTCGCGGTCGTAGGCGCGGGCCAGCTCCACCGGGTCGCCCGCATCGCGCAGGCTCACAAAGTTGACG
>DBEYTJ010000004.1:0-1342 GCA_048181065.1 Collinsella sp. | reverse complement strand
CCAGTGCGGACAGGAGCTCTGCTGCACGCGCTTTGGCGGACAGTTTGAGCCCGTCTCGATCCGCATGGCAAAAGAGCAGGACCTGCCGCTCAACTCGTCCAAGATCAGCGGCGTTTGCGGCCGCCTGATGTGCTGCCTGCGCTATGAGTTCGAGGCGTACAAGGACTTTAAGAGCCGTGCGCCCAAAAAGAAAACGCTCATCGATACGCCGCTTGGCAAGGCGCGTATTCAGGAGTATGACACGCCGCGTGAGCAGCTGGTGCTGCGCCTGGAGAACGGTAAAGTCTTTAAGGTCAACCTGGCCGATATGACGTGCTCGGAGGGCTGCAAAAAGAAGGCCGCCGAGCAGGGCTGCAGCTGCCGCCCCGACTGCGTGACGCGCGACGTGCTCGAGCGCATCGAGTCGCCCGAGATGCGCCTGGCGCTCATGGAGCTCGATCGCGAGAACGGCGTCGACGTGGGCGATGGCCTGTCGAGTGCCGACCGTCTTGCCGGCACGTCGATGCCCAAGCGCCGTCGTCGCGATGCCGAATCCGATGCTCGCGCTGCTCAGAGCGAGAGCCGCGGTCGCGGCAAGGGTCGTGGCAAGGCCGAGGCACCCGAGGCCGAGGGGGCGGCCGATGGCCGTCGCCGCCGCAAGCGCGCGGCGTCCGTCGACAATGGCGAGACCGCGGGCAAGAACGCTTCCCGCGAGCGCGAGGCTCAGCAGCCCCAGCAGCAAAACCGCGGCGGTGGCATGAATCCCACGCGCCGTCGTCGCCGTCACCTGTCGAGCGAGGAGCGCGAGGACGTCTTCCGCGCCGCAGCTGCTCGCGAGGCCGGTGCCGCTCCCAAGGGCGTCTCGGCCTCCGATGCGCCTGCCGACAAGGCTGGCAAGCCGCGTGGCGAGGAGGAGCGCGCGCCACGTCCGCGCCGTCGCCATTCCTCGGGCACGCAGCAGAAGCCCTCGGTTCCTTCCGTGGCCGATCAGGTTTCGGATGGCGAAGTCAAGGTCACGCGCCGTCGTCCCGGAGATGGCGGGGGAGCGGCTGCCAAGGCTTCGCGTGGCGCGGCTCGCGACGAGCGCGAGCCGCGCGAGGATCGCGGTGGCGAGGGCTCGGCCGACCAGGGTCAAAAGCGCCGTCGCCGTCGCCGTTCCCGCAAGCCGCGCCAGAATGGTGGCGAGGGCTCGACCCCGTCTTCGTCTGCACCACAACCGCCCGCCGGCGAATAACGCCCGCGAGCGGATTTAGCCCGCCTTGCCCCGAGCGCATCGGGGTATCATAGCGCCGAATCAACAACCCTCCCTGCGACCGAACGTAGGGAGGGTTGTGTCTTGAAGAGCCATCTGAACATATTGAGC
>DBEYTJ010000003.1:0-5986 GCA_048181065.1 Collinsella sp. | reverse complement strand
GCCCTCGATCTGGTTGAACTGCGGCAGGTGGCAGGCGTCGGCCGTGTCGGGACGATAGACGGTGCCCGGGCAGATCATGTAGATGGGCGGCTTCTGCGACTCCATGGTGTGGATCTGCACGCCCGAGGTCTGGGTGCGCAGGAGCACGTCGGACTCGCCATGGGCGTGAGCCTCGGGGTGCGCGACGCTGCCGGGGTTGTTGTCGACCACGTAGAAGGTATCGCGGGCCGAGCGGCTCGGGTGATCCATGGGGGCGTTGAGCGCAGTGAAGTTGTAGTAGGAGGTGTCGACCATGGGGCCGGACTCGACGGTGTAGCCGATGCCGCAGAAGATGTCCTCGGCCTCCTCGATGATCTGCTTGATCAGGTGCTGGTGACCGATCTGCGGACGGATGCCCGGCAGCGTGATGTCGACGGCCTCGTGCTCGAGTGCGTGCTTGAGGGCGGCGGCCTTCATCTCGGTGGTGCGCTCGTCGAGCATGCCCTCGATCAGCTGGCGCATCTCGTTGGCGCGCTTGCCCATCATGGGACGATCCTCCGGGGCGAGCTTGCCCATCATGCGCATCAGGCCGGTGATGCGGCCCTTGCGGCCGAGCAGCTCAACGCGCGCGGCCTCGAGCTTTGCGGCGTCGTCGGCGCCTGCAACGAGCTCCTTGGCCTCTTCCTCGAGTTTGACCAGATCATCAATCAGACTCATGTCTTCCCTTTCGTCTCTCGCGCTCCCCGCTTGCCGAGGCGGCTGCCGCCGTCTGACGTTGTGAAAACGCGGCCCGGTTCGGTAACAAAAAACCGCCCTCGGGCATGTGTATTGCCCAAGGACGGTTGAATTCCGCGGTACCACCTTGTTTGACCCGGCGGATGTCTGGCCCGCCGCGCCCACTCTTTGCCCCTTGTCGTGAGGCTCACGGCTTCCCTACTGGGGACATCGCCGCCACTGGCCGCGCGCCCGTTGAGGTCGCTGCTCGGGAGTGAACGCTTGGCCCTTGCCACCGCAGGAAGGCTTACAGCCCATGACCTTCCCTCTCTTGCCGGCGACGCGGCGGGCAAAACCCTCTCCGTCAACGCATTGGGCTACAGGATACCACATTCTGCGTGTGCATCGCCGCGTTCCGTTTTGTTCGTGCTGGGTACAAGGCAGGTAGCTGTGCAAACTGGCCGTGCGCCCATCCGTGACGTTCGGCTCGCGAGATCAAGGATATGGTATGGGAAAGACGCACGATAAGAAGGCCAAGCCCGCGGCGGACAAGACGCCCAAAGGCATGAAGGTCGATAAGGCCGTCAAAAAATTCCGCAAACTCGAGGGCAAGCTGTGGACTCGCGAGTACCTGCTCAAGATTGCCGAGTTCGATGGCGCGACCATTGCTCCCGCCAACGGCGCCGCAGCGCGCGCCGATGCCATGGGTACCCTTGCCGGCGAGCACCATAAGCTCCTGACCAGCGAAAAGTCCGTTGAGCTCGTACACTCGCTGGCACGCGAGACCGTCGCCGGCGGCAAGATCGACGACCCGCAGCTGCTCGACGAGATCCGCGTGCTCGGCCGCGACCAGCGCGAAGCGAGCGTCATTCCCACCGAGGAGGCCGAGGCCTGGACCAGGCTCACCTGCGAGGCCGACGCCGTATGGCATAAGGCCAAGACGGCCAACGACTGGGCGAGCTTTGAGCCCTATGTGGATAGAATCGTCGCCCAACTTAAGCATCAGGCCGAACTCATGGACCCCAAGCGCGACCCATACGACGTTTGGCTCGACCAGTACGAGCGCGGCCTTTCCGCCAAGAGCTTCGACGCGTTTTGCGAGGAGGTCAAGGCCACGGTCGTGCCGCTCGTGCACGCCATCGGCGAGCGCGGCCAGCAGCCCGATGCCGACTTTTTGCACGCCCGCGTGCCCGAGGCCGCCCAGCGCGCCATGAGCTTCGACCTGATGAAGCTCGTCGGCCTGAACCTGGACGACACCACGCTTGCCTTTACCGAGCACCCGTTTAGCGAGGGCTTTGCCGTGGGTGACGCGCGCATCGCGACACACATCTACGAGGACGATTGCATCTCCAACGTCTACAGCATCATCCACGAGGCGGGGCACACCATGTACGAGCTGGGCGTCAATCCCGCCTATGCGCGCACCTGCCTGGAGGGCGGCACCTCCATGGGCATCCACGAGAGCCAGAGCCGCTTCTTTGAGAACACCGTGGGCCGCAGCCGTGCCTTTATGGGACCGCTGCTCGAGGTGCTGCGCCGCCACGCACCCGAGGTCTACGGCGACGTCGACGAGGACACGCTCTACCACGCCGTGAACATCGCGCAGCCTTCGCTGATCCGCACCGAGGCCGACGAGCTCACCTATCCGCTGCACGTTATGGTGCGCTACCAGACCGAGCGCATGCTGTTTGCCGGCGAGGCCACGGCCAAGGACATCCCCGCGCTTTGGAATCGCTTTATGGATGAGTACCTGGGCATTCCCGTTCCCGACGACACGCACGGCTGCCTACAGGATACGCACTGGAGCGGCGGCTCATTTGGCTACTTCCCCACCTATGCGCTGGGCAGCGCTTACGACGCCATGTTTGTGCCGGCCATGTGCCGCGACGGTGTCGACCTCAACGGCGCCTGTGCGAGCGGCGATCTGACACCGGTCCGTGCCTGGCTGGGCGAACACATTTGGCAGTGGGGTCGCGCCAAGGACGCGCCGGAGCTCATCAAGGGCGCGTGCGGCATGGCGTTCGATGCCCGCTACTACTGCAGCTACCTGCAGGACAAGTTCACCACGCTCTACGAGCTGTAAAGCCTAGGCAACACGCCAACGCAAAGGGGCGCCGCAGGATCTATCCGCGGCGCCCCTTTTTTCATCTAAGCCAGAGCCCCGGCACTTGGGGACGTTCATTTTTTGCCGGCACAATAGGAACGTCCCCAAGTGCCGGGCAAGCGAGCAAGATGACGTAAAACGAAAGGGCGCCGACCTCCTGGTCGCACCCTTGAAATTGAACGTCAGGTTGCCGCTTGGGGCCGTTTGCAGCGTCGAGCAGTTACGCGGTTTGGTAAAACCGCGTAGCTACAGAGCTTCGAGTGCGGCGGCGATGCGCTTCATGGCGGCGTCGGCGGCGGCTTGGTCCGGAGCCTCGGCCAGCACGCGGATCACCGACTCGGTTCCGCTCTTGCGCACGAGCACGCGGCCCTCGCCCGCCAGCGCGGCCTCGGCCTCGGCGATCGCGTTCTGCACGCCCATGTTCTCAAGCGCAGCGTCCTTATCGGCCACGCGCACGGCAACCTGCGCTTGCGGCAGCAGCTTGCACGGAGCCGTGAGCTGCGAGAGTGTCTCGCGCTCGGCGCGAATCACTTCCATCACGCGCAGCGAGGTCATAATGCCGTCGCCCGTGCGCTCGATATCGCCAAAGATCGTGTGGCCCGTCTGCTCGCCGCCCAGGCTGTAGCCGCCCTCGCGCATCTTGGCGTACACGTGACGGTCGCCCACGCCGCTGGTCACGGCACTCAGACCGGCAAGCTCCAGCGACTTGACCAGGCCAAAGTTGCTGGCGATCGTCGGCACCACGGTACCGCCCGAAAGGCGACCGTGCTTGTTCAGGTACACGCCGCACACGTACAGGATCTGATCGCCGTCGACCACACGGCCGCGCTCGTCCACGGCCAGGCAGCGGTCGGCATCGCCGTCGTAGGCAAAGCCCACGTCCAGGCCCTGCTCCACTACGTGGCGCTGTAGGCGCTCCATATGCGTGGAGCCACAGTCCACATTGATGTTAAATCCGTCGGGCGCGGCGTTGATCACGCGCACATCGGCGCCCAGCGCGTCGAACACCGGCTTGGCCACCGAGGACGCCGAGCCGTTGGCGCAGTCCAAGCCGATCTTGACGCCCTGCAGCGAAAAGTTCGCGCTCGCGATGAGCGAGGCAATATAGCGGTTGCGGCCCTGCATATAGTCCACCGTGGCACCGATCTGGTTGCCCGTGGCCAGCGGCACCTCGCCCTTGCCATCGATGTAATCCTCGATGAGTTCCAGCACGTCCTCGTCCATTTTGAAGCCGTCGCTGTTGACGAGCTTGATGCCGTTATCGCAAAACGGGTTGTGGCTCGCGCTAATCATGATGCCGCAATCGAAGCAGCCCTCCACGGTCTGATGCGCCACGCCCGGCGTCGGGATCACGTGCAGCATATATGCGTCCGCACCGCTCGCGACCAGGCCACTCACCAGCGCCGCCTCGAACATGTAGCTCGAGCGACGCGTGTCCTTGCCCACGATCACGCGTGCCTTGCGCTCGCGGTTGGCGCCGTAATACCAGCCCACAAAGCGGCCGATCTTATAAGCGTGCTCTACCGTCAGCCCAACGTTGGCCTCGCCGCGAAATCCGTCGGTGCCAAAGTACTTCATAAGAGGTCCTCTCTATAGACAAAGGCGCGCCGCCAAAGCAACGCGCCGCCAGCCCATTATCCTTTAAAGCAACCGCAGGGGCTACACCGTTAAAAACATCATTACGATAATCATGGCAAAGCCGATAAGGTCGGTCGGCAAAAATACCGTGCCCAGCATAACGGCGCTGGTGATGGTCGCCGAGACCGGCTCCACGGTTCCGATGAGGCTCGCACGCACCGAGCCGATGTCCTTAACGCCCTGCATATACAGCATATACGCCAGGAAAGAGCCCACGATCACAAACACCGCGAGCGCTTCGACGGCAGCAGTATCGAGGGCCGGCATATGAGCCCACGGCTGCACAAAGACGCTCGAAACGACACCCGCCGTAAGCATAGCCGAACCCGTAACAATAGGGCTGCCGTATTCGGACAGAATCTTGGCGGGAATCACCGCCATACAGGCGGCGCTAACCGCACACATAAGGCCTGCGACCAGGCCAAGCGGCGATATGCTCAGACTGGTAGGGTCGCCGCCGGTAGCGATTAAAAAGGTACCGCCGAGGGCCAGACCAATGCCGATCGCCTCGCGAGCGCGCGGCATGCGGCGATCGACCACGCAGGCGTAGCCCATGATGATGACCAGCTGCAGGCACTGGAGCACCGTCGCGGTCCCGGCATTGGTCAGGCGCACGGCCGAAAGATAACAAAACTGGTTAAAGAGCAGGCCAAAAGCGGTAAAAAGCAGCAGCTGCTTGCGATCAGCGGGCGTCGTCCAAAGCTTGACCAGGCGTGCGCGGTCGCGCGTGACAACCACAGCCATAAAGAGCAGGCCGGCGAGAATCTGTCGTATGCTCATAAGCCACAGCGTATCGACATGGTAGGTATCGAACAAAAAACTCGCGCTGGTACCCGAGAAACCCCAAAACGAACCGCCCACAAGCGTGGCTAAAACACCCGTGATCATCTTGCGCGTCTGGGCGTCGTTGAGACGGTCGCGCCAGGCGCGACGGGTGTTGCGGCTGAGCTCGTCAGTTCCCTCGGGCACGACAAAATCGGACGCCGCCGTCATCGGCACCGAAGCCCCTGCGCCTTCGACCTGCTCGACACACTCTTTGCTCATTCCACTCCCCCGAAACAGCCTGGAAACAATTCGGCTTACCTTACCACGGCGAAGGCATCAGCTAGAGGCTTGTCCGCTTATCGGTAGGACAATTCCGCAGGCGTCTTTCCATAGCTCGATACCGCAATGGCCTTGCATTATGCGACAGCCAAATCGCGGCAGCAGGCTCTTTTGAAATGGATATAACAAAGCCCCCGAATTCCACAATGTAAGCGATTTTTAAAAATGTTCTTGCCACCGAGTTCAGGCTCCGTTATATTATCCCTTGCGCGCGTGCGCACCCTTGATCGGGCGTTTAGCTCAGGGGGAGAGCGCTTCCCTGACACGGAAGCGGTCAGAAGTTCACATCTTCTAACGCCCACCAAAGGTTCGCAGCTCAGAGACTATGTCTCTGGGCTGTTTTGTTTTATGTCGCCAAATCCGCTGGCAGTTCCAACCGCCCAAGCAACCACCCCGCCCATGCACAAAACCGCGTCAATAGCCACCGAGGCCGAGACCAACGCGTCT
>DBEYTJ010000002.1:0-1048 GCA_048181065.1 Collinsella sp. | reverse complement strand
GCGTCTGCGACTACTTATGTGGTGGAACCAGCCTAGCACGAAACGCATGCGCTTCGTAAGCGTTGAGTTTATGAAGATGCAGGGCACCGATAATCCCCCGACCCCATAAGTTGCGGTGGAATACGGACTGTTTTGACCCTTTAAGCAGCAATTCAGCCCCTATTTCACCGCAACTCATTTGTTGCAAAGTAACCTGTTCCCCTTGCACCAATTAGCTGGTGTGGCGCCAGCGAGGGTCGGTGAGCGTACGCGCCACACCCAGCCCAACGGGCAGAAACGCTACGATGAGCACTGCGCGCACAAACCAGCCGAGCATATTGACTGTGTCGAAGGTGCACATGTAATACATAGAGCGATAGAGATACAGACCGGGCACCATAATGACAATCGAAGGCACCGTGAGGGCGATGCGCGGGTAGGTGAGCTTGACTTCGGCCAAGCTTGCCAGCAGACCCGATACCAGCGCGCCGATAAACGCTGCTGCCTCGGGAGGCATTCCCGTGCTGAGGCCCAGGAAGGGAATCATCGTCGGCGCATCGACAAGGGTCAGACGCAGGGTATTGGACACGGCGCCGATCAGCCCAGCTGCCGCGGCCATCTTTACCGGGCTGTTGAACATCACCGAGAAGCCGAATACGCCAACGAAGCTCATCACCACGCGCAGGAGCGTAAGAGCAAGCGGCGAAAGGCCGAGCGGCGCAAAGTCGTCCGGCGCCAGGCCAACACACTCGGCAACCATCCAACCTACGAGCGTCGCCATCACAATAATCGATACGGCATATGACAGACGTTCGATACCGCTTCGCATGTCGAGCTTAGCGATGTCGAGGCCTGCCGTAATGAGCGGAAAGCCGGGAATCACAAAGAGCATGGCGCCGATATAGCCTTCTTGGTGCGACATTGCCCCCGGTATGACCTGGCCAAGGCCGAGCAATGCCAGCAGATACGAAACGCAAGCGAGCGCAACGCCGGTCGTCAGCGCGCTGAACTGACCAAGGCCTTGCTTGAGAATATGGGAGCGGGCAAAGTTGCCGACACCCGCGCCCAC
>DBEYTJ010000001.1:0-8154 GCA_048181065.1 Collinsella sp. | reverse complement strand
TGATGGCCTTCTTGCCCTTGAGGTTCTTCACCTCGTGGCGAGCGCCCTCACCAAAGTACAGATCGCGAGGATTGGTAAAACGTCCCATACTGTGCCTCCTAAACAAGCCCCTCTTAGACTTGCGTATATAACGGAGCACCCGATTGGCTCCGTTAGGACCGTTTTGCGCGTTGCCGGCGATGACAATGCGCGATGTCTGAACGTCTCAACGCTCAGACAAACACTATTTTACCGTTCTGGTTGGTCAGTTATTCACCTAAAGCCGATAATGATGAAACGTTTTTTCTATCCCTGAAGACCCTTGTGGGGCATTCATACTCCCAAGCTGGGCAAACGTTTTATCAGGGTTGACTACATATTCCGGGCAGGGCTGTGCCCCTCCAAAATGTGCCCCGTTCGCCGCCAAAAATCGACCGTTTACGGCACTGTGATACCACCCGCGCAACCGAGGTGCCGACATTTGTGCGACATCCGTCTTCGTGGTGCAAAGGTGCAAGTCCAAGTGCGGCACCCCCCGGTGTGCCACATGCGGGTAAACTAGAACTTTATATAGAGACATTTGAACCCTAACCGCAGCAAAGGAGGCCCCATGGCATTCGATCCCATTCAAGAGGATTGCCATCGCCTCGTTCTTGAGGCCTTGCGCCGCGACAATATCCCGCTCACTGACGGCCCCGCCGTCGAGCGTCTGATGGAGCAATTCACCCGCAACCCCGCGCCGCTCATCGTGCACGATCGCGACCGCGCCGGGCACCTCATTGCCAAGGTCGTCGAGGCTGTCGACTACCGCATCCCCTTTATCCCCGACGACGCCCAGGCAGAGCAAGAAGAAGCCGCAGCCGAGAACATGCTTCGCGAGGCAGCCGCGCTCGATCCGGCCAACTGGGATGCCCAGCGCATGCTGACGGCGCTCACCGCCGAATCCAACGAGGAATACGTACAGTATCTGGTTTCCAAGTGCGACGAGGTGGAGCACGATCTGGCGCTCAAGATTGCCTCGGCGCAGGACCCCTACGAACGTGAGGCCGCAGGCGACCTGACCCGCCGTCCCTACCTGCGCTGGCTTGCCGCCTTGGCATCGCGCGCGCTCATTAGCGGCCGCTACCGCATGTCGCTGGATGCCGCGAATCGCAGCCTGGACTTTGCGCCCAACGACCCCGCCGGCGTCCGCCATACTGCGATGCTTGCCATGGCAAAGCTCGAATACCCTGCCGAGGAGCTCAAGCGTTTTCGTTCCGCCCACTCCGTGCCCTATCTTGCCAACGCGCCGCTGCGCCGCCGTCCCAAAGATGCGGAGCGCGACCTAGACCCGTGGACGCTCATCGCACTGATGAGCGCAGCCTGGCGCGAGCTGGATTACGAGGGCGCCGAGCACTACCTGCGCATCCTGGTGCGCTCATGCCCGCACGCGGCCGAAGCACTCTACTTCCAAACCGAGTTTCCCGATGGCGTCTATGCTCGCGTCAACGTAGGTCCGGGCTCCACCGATGAGCTTGTCCTTGCCCTGTCCGAGGCGACGCCGGTGCTGCAGGAGGGCCTAGGCGCGCCCGACAACGCCAGCTTTGCCGCCTGGGTCGCCACCAACGGCATCGTGCGCTCCCAGATCGACGAACGAATCCTGCGCGCGGCCGAACAGGGATTGCCGTTTAAGGGAGGAGACCTCTAATGGATCCGAGCGTCTACATCCCCGCCTATCTGGAACGCACCTATCTGGCGTCGCACCCCGAACTCACCGATGCAGCACGCGAGCTTGTCCATAACGACATCAGCGCAAACCCTCACAAGTATGCGCAGACCGAGCATGCCCAAGCGCTGCTGTCCTATGCCGGCGTTCATCGTCACTTGCTTGACGAGCTTCGTCGCATCGAAGACATGGGCAGCGACGAGGAGTTTGAGCAGACGCGCAATCGTCTGTTCGACGATATGCGCGATGAGCTGCTCAAGATTGTTCGCGTCGATGCGCATGTCCTCGACGCCCAGTTGCTCGCCATCATCCTGGCGGACACGCCCGTCGATGCCTGCCTGGGCGACTTGATGAAGCTCGAGACGAGTACGGCCGACTACCTGCAACAGAGCGTGCCCGGGTTTGATATGGAGGCCCCGCACTACTGGGCTAATAATGTTTTGGCCGACGGTGTCACCGCAGCAGACCTTACCGTGAGCGAGCCGGCGCTTATTGGCTGGCTTCACACGCTCGAGGCCATCTCGCAGCTGTGCATGGCGAGCGCTCGTTACCGTGCTGCCGCCAACTATTCTCGCCGCGTCCTTAAGGCAGAAGGCTATCCCACCCGAGCTGCCGGCACCGTCCTGCTCGCCCTCGCCCGCTTGGAAGACCAGGACGGCTTTTTTGCCCTGGCTCACCAGCTCGAGGAGCAGGTGGGAGCTGATGCACTCGAGAACTCCCCCTGGTACCTGCTCGCCCGCACGATTTTGCTGTTCAAAACAAACAAGATGCGTCCGGCGACACGCGCGCTGCGCGAGTTTGCCAACCGCTGCGAGGGCGGCGCGTTCTTCTTGCTGAACCCCATGTACCAGACGCCGTATCTTCCCTGCCGACCCGAGCCGCACGACCCGTGGGATCTTTCGCACCAGGCCGTTTGGGAGGCCGACGGCATTATCTCGGATACTCCCGACTTTGCCCCCTGGGCCAACGCTTGTGAAGACGTATCGCAGCTTGCCCAGGAATTTGCGCGCCGTTACGGCTTTTAACGGCGCAAACGCCACGACCATGTCATTCACGTTAGGAACGGCTTCATGAACTTCCGCTCATCTCTCGCCTGCACCTCGAGCGATATCGCCCGCTGGGGGCTGCGCTCCGTCCTTAAGCGCCAGGGCGGCGTACTCCCCGGCCGCATCGCCATGAAGATCAACCCCGAGCTGCTGAGCGACCTCGCGGGCCTTGTCGACCGCAGCGTGGTGATCACCGGCACCAACGGTAAGACCACCACCTCCAACCTCATCGCCGACGCCGTTGCCGCCAGCGGCGCCACCGTGGTATGCAACCGCGCCGGCAACAATATGGAGCCGGGCGTGGTGGGCGCGCTGCTCGAGGCCCGCGGCGGCCTTAAGCACACCAGCAGCGGCAAGCGCGTGGGCGTTTTTGAGTGCGACGAGCTCTACACGGTGCGCGTCCTGCCCAAGCTCAAGCCGACCTACTTTGTGCTGCTCAACCTGTTCCGCGACCAGCTGGATCGCTACGGCGAGATCGACCACACCCAAGACGTCATCGCCCACGCGCTGGAGCTTTCGCCGGCAACGACGCTCATCTATAACGCCGATGATCCGCTGTGCGCCTCGATCGCCGCGCGCGTTCCCAATGCAAGCATCGCCTTTGGCATCGACGGTGCCACGGGCACCGAGTCCGACCGCATTAGCGACTCGCGTTTTTGCTCACAGTGCAACGCACCGTTGGAGTACGACTATGTGCAGTACGGACAGCTTGGCGCATACCATTGCCCCTCGTGCGGCTGGACCCGCCCTGGGCTTGTCCGTCGCGTGACGAGCGTGGAGCTCGGCTGCGACGGCTACGGCTTTGACCTGGTCTTTGGATCTACGCCCGACGCGGCTGCCGTGCACATCGCCACACGCTACAACGGCCTGTATATGGTCTACAACGTAGCCGCAGCCTTCTTCGCCGCCCACGAGCTGGGCGTAGACACCGCACGCCTGCAGCCCACGCTCGACGCCTACGTGCCAGCAGGTGGTCGCATGGGCCGTTGGAATATCGCCGGCCGAACCGTCGAGGCAAACCTGGCCAAAAATCCCGTGGGCTTCGATCGACAAATCCAGTCCATCAAGACGGCAGGCGGCAGACTCTGCGCGTTCTTCCTCAACGACAACGACGCCGACGGCCACGATGTCTCGTGGATCTACGACGTCGACTTTGAGCGCATCGCCGATACAACGGGGCTTGTCGCCTTTGCCGGCGGCACGCGCGCGCACGACATGCAGGTGCGCCTCAAGTACGCCGGCATCGATGCCGCGATTATCTCGAATATCGAGCAGGCGATCGGTGCCGTTGCGGATGAAGCCGCCGGCGACACTTTCTATGCCGTCGCCAACTACACGGCCTTTCCGCCGCTGGTCAAGGAGCTCGACGAGCTTAAAGGCACCGATGCGGCTACGGTTGCCGCCCACGCTGCAACGTGCGCCGATGGCAGTGCCGTCCCCGTCGGCGTCGCGCCGACCGAGCTTTCGCGCCCCCTGCGCATCGTCTATCTGTACCCCGATGCCCTCAACCTCTACGGCGACGGCGGCAATGTCATCGCCCTCGAGCGCCGCTGCGCCTGGCGCGGCATCCCCGTTCGCGTGGACGAGGTCCGCATGGGCGAGGCGCTCGATCTCACCGACGCCGATATCGTCATGATGGGCGGCGGCTCCGATCGCGACCAGCTGGCCGTGGCGCACGAGCTGCTCGCTCAAAAAGACAAGGTTGCGGCCTATGTTGAGGACGGCGGCTCGTTGCTTGCTATCTGCGGCAGCTATCAGCTGCTCGGCCGTTCGTACTACATGGGTGAAGATCGCATCGAGGGCTTGGGCGTCATTGCCGCCGAAACTGTACGCGGCTCCGACCGACTGATCGGCAACGTCGCCGTCAAGACCGACCTGGCACCCGAGCCCTTTGTAGGATTCGAGAACCACGGCGGCCGCACTCTGCTCGACGCAGATGCCACGCCACTCGGAACGTCCGTCGTCACGGGCACCGGCAACAACGGCGAAGACGGCTTTGAGGGCCTGATCTACAAGGGCGTCATCGGCACGTACCTGCACGGACCGGCGCTACCCAAGAATCCCGAACTCGCCGACTGGCTCATTACCCACGCCCTCGAGCGCCGCGGCGATGCGCAGGCCACAGCCCTGCTGCCGCTCAAGTCCCTCGACGACACCTACGAACACGCCGCCCACGACGCCGCCATGAAGCTGCTCCCCTAGCACCTCACCACCACAAAGGGACAGGCACCTTTGTGGTGGTTTTCCAGTTTGCCAACGATATACGCGCCGGCAAAAAAGTCTGCTATACTCTTTCCCGCTGTCCCCATCGTCTAGCGGCCAAGGACGCCACCCTTTCAAGGTGGATATCGCGGGTTCGAATCCCGCTGGGGGCACCATTTAAACTGAGAAGCCCGTTGCCCTCGCGGTGACGGGCTTTTTGCTATCCATGTGCCGGGGATTCGAACCCCGAGGGCATTAAATCACACTGTCATCCAAGGGCCCGTGGGCAAAAAATAGCAAATATGAGTACTGTTACCAATTTAGTAACAGCGATTGCATATCACCAGAAGGCGATTTAGACGCCAGGAATCCTACGGCGGAAGAATTGCAGGCTTTTATCAGCTAAGTACTTGGACATATGTTGCGTAACACAGCATATTTTACAAAAAAAATGCTACAGCACTTGTGACAGTACTCATATTTGACGTTTTTTGCCCACGACCCCTTATTGCGCGGGTGAATCAGTTGCAAAACGGGCTTCAAAGCGTCCTTCTCAAACAAAAAGCCGGGGCCCGCGCGATGCGGACCCCGGCTCAATACCGTGACGATATGTCAGTTACGTTCTACACGTAGAACAGGATGTCGTCGTAGGTCGGGACCGGCCAGTAGTCGGCGGCAACGATCTCCTCCATGGCGTCCACGGCGGCGCGCAGCGTATCCATAGCGGGAACGACCTCATGTGCATACACATTGGCCTGCTCCTGGCCATCGAGGGCCTCGGCCTTCTGATGCACGGCGTCGAGCGCCTTGATGGAGTCGTTGATGGCGGTGATGCCGTTGCAGAGCTTGTTGAGCGTGTTCTGCTCGCACTGCATGGCGGCCTCAGCACCGGCGGCACGAATAGTCTCGAGGCCCTTAGCGACCTTGGTGGCGTAGGCGGTAATGACCGGGCGATAGGTACGACGCGCCTCGCGAACCATCGTGGTAGCCTCGATGTTCATGAGCTTGTTGTACTTCTCGAGCTTGCAGTCGTAACGGCACTGGGCCTCGGCCTTGGTCAGGACACCCGTCTCCTCAAAGAGCGCAATGGCCTTATCGGAAACAAAGGCGGGCAGGGCGTCGGCCGTGGTCTTGTTGTTGGCAAGGCCGCGCTTCTCGGCCTCGATGGGCCACTCGTCGGAGTAACCGTCGCCGGAGAACAGGATGCGCTGGTGATCGGTCAGCACCTTCTTGCAGTACTCGAGCGCGGCGTCCTGGAACTTATCCTCGGGCGTACCCTCGAGTGCGTCGGCGAAGGACTTGAGCGACTTGGCCACGGCGGCATCGAGCACCAGGTTGGAGTCGGAGACGTTCTGCTCGGAGCCGCAGGCACGGAACTCGAACTTATTGCCGGTGAAGGCGAACGGGGAGGTGCGGTTGCGGTCGGTGTTGTCCTGCATCAGCTTGGGCAGGGTATCGGCGCCCAGGTCGAGCACGCCGCGCGTGGCATGGACGGAAGCCTTGCCATCGATGATCTTCTCGACGACCTCGGTAAGCTGGTCGCCCAGGAAGATGGACATAATCGCCGGAGGAGCCTCGTTGGCGCCCAGACGATGATCGTTGCCGGCCGAGGCAACGGAGGCACGCACGAGCTCCTGATAGTTATCGACGGCCTCGATCACCGCGGTGAGGAAGACGATGAACTGCAGGTTGTCGAGCGGAGTGTCGCCCGGATCGAGCAGATTCTCGGACTCGGTGCCAAGCGACCAGTTGTTGTGCTTGCCCGAACCGTTAATGCCCTCAAAGGGCTTCTCGTGCAGCAGGCAGACCAAGTCGTGGCGGGAGGCGATGAGCTTCATCTTCTCCATCATGACCAGATTCTGGTCGATGGCCTCGTTGACCTCGCCATAGACCGGTGCGAGCTCATGCTGGCAGGGAGCGACCTCGTTGTGCTTGGTCTTGGCGGGAATGCCAAGCGCCCACAGTTCATCGTCCAGGTCCTTCATATAGGCCGAGACGGTGGGGCGGATAGCGCCAAAGTAGTGCTCCTCGAGCTCCTGGCCCTTGCAGGGAGCAGCACCAAAGAGGGTGCGGCCGGTGATGACCAGGTCCTTGCGCTTGCGGTAGGCGTCCTTCTTGATCAGGAAGTACTCCTGCTCGTCGCCCACGGAAGGAACGACCTTCTTGGGGGTCTTGCCAAACAGTGCCAAAACGCGCTTGGACTCACGCGAGAGCGCGGTCATGGAGCGCAGCAGCGGGGTCTTCTTGTCCAGGGCCTCGCCCGTGTAGGAGCAGAAAGCCGTGGGGATGCATAGGACATCGTCCTTGATAAAGGCGGGGCTGGTGGGATCCCAAGCGGTGTAGCCACGGGCCTCGAAGGTGGCACGCAGGCCGCCGTTGGGGAAGCTGGAGGCGTCCGGCTCGCCCTGGATGAGGTTCTTGCCCGTAAACTTGGTAATGGCGGTGCCGTCGTGGTTGGGCTCCAGGAAGCTGTCGTGCTTCTCGGAAGTAATGCCCGAAAGCGGCTGGAACCAGTGCGCGTAGTGCGTCGCGCCCTTGGAGATGGCCCAGACCTTCATGGCATGGGCAACGGCGTTGGCCACATCCAGGTCGAGCGGCTCACCGCCCTCCAGGGTTGCAGCAAGGCGCTTCCAAATGTCCTTGGGGAGGTAGTCCTTCATGACTTCCTCAGAGAACACCATGGTCCCGAAGCGGTCAGTAAGTTCGGCCATACGGAACTCCCTTCGTATCGGCACCGCGTGAGAAGCGGTGTTGATTACTAACGAACGAGTCATAGCTTAGACTCGCCGTGTTTCCGCGACATTACCGTTATGTTGCTGTCGCGAAACCAATCAATGAGGTTACCCTATCGAGGCGACGTTGCCACCCTCAACAGCCAATCAACTGCATAAATTGCAGACCTCTCCCCATGGTTTAAGGGTAGTCAATTTGGGATGGGGCTTTATTAACTGGTATTTCGCATCAGATACCATTCAATATAGCCCCATCCTACATTGACCGCCCTGTTATAGGAAATGTCGATAGCGAAGCATTTTCGATTAGTATCCCCAAATAGCGAGTGAAACTCCATCGTGGCACAGCGGTGCTGTAGAATCCTTACAACACATCACACTATTACGTATCTAGAGGAGCACGATATGCGCGTCGACGAGGTTTTTAAGCAGGCAGCATCCCAGGGCACCGCACCCGTTTCGTTTGAGATGTTCCCGCCCAAGGGCGAGC